>CAIYNH010000905.1 GCA_903927495.1 uncultured beta proteobacterium | reverse complement strand
GCAGTGATTGCACCCAAGAACATCACCCCTTCAAGCGTGACTGTGAACGACAAGGTGTATGACGCAACGACTGCTGCAACCTTAAGCGGGGGTACCTTCAGCTATGAAACAGCCGGGGCAGGCTCCAGTACAGACGGCTTGGCTTACAACGGTGATTTGGTCAACGTCAGCGGCACGGGTAACTTTGCCGGCAAGAACGTGGGCACCCAAAGTGTCAGCGTCAGTGGCTTGTCACTGGCAAGCGCGCAGGCAGGCAACTACACGGTAACCGGTTTGCCTACCGGTCCGTTTAGCGCCACCATCACCGCCAAGCCAATCAATGTCGCGGGCCTGAGCGTTCAAAGCAAAATTTACGATGCCACCACCAGAGCCGCGCTGGCAGGCGTTGCCACTATCAATACAGAAGCTGTTGGTGCAGGCAGCACGGGCGATGGACTGGCTTATGCGGGTGATACCGTGAGTGTTTCCGGAGCACCGGTGGCTGTATTTGGAGTCAAAGATGTCGGCACGCGCAGCGTGAGTGTCAGTGGTGTTGCATTGAGCGGCACCGATGCTGCCAACTACAGCGTGGTGCAACCCACTGGGTTGACTGGGATCATCACTGCCAAGCACGTCAGCGCCACCGGTCTGACACCGCTGGGCAAGACTTACGATGCCACACTGACTGCCAGTTTAAGCGGCACTGCCGCTCTTAATACAGTAGCTGTTAGCGCAGGCAGCACGGGCGATGGCAAGGTATATGATGGTGATGCCGTGAGCGTTACAGGCGTGCCATCGGCGGCCTTTGTTACCAAAAATGCGGGTACACAGAGCGTGACGGTGAATGGCTTGAGTTTGAGCGGTGCGCAAGCGGGCAACTACGTGGTCGATCAGCCAAGCGGACTGAGCGCAGTCATTAGCGCCAAACACATCACACTGAGTGCATTGAGCGTGAGTGACAAGGTCTATGACGCAACTACTGCGGCGACTTTGCTCGGGGGCACCTTCAGCGAAGAAGCGGCCGGAGTTGGTTCAGGCAGCGATGGTCGTGTCTACAGCGGAGATGTGGTCAGCGTCAGCGCTACGGGCAGCTTTGTTAGCAAGAACGCGGGAACACAAAATGCCATGGTCGGCGGTGTGACGCTGGCAGGCGCACAGGCCGGCAACTATATGGCAGATGTCCCGACGGTTACGCTCAGTGCCAATATCCAGCAGGCGGCGCTGACGATTACACCGGTGACAGACACCAAAACCTATGATGGCAATGTCACATCCAGTTCGCGCCCCAAAGTAACCAACCTGCAGACGGGTGACAGTATGGGTGCGCTTGCACAGACGTTTGACTCTCGCAACGCAGGCAGCAGGACATTGAGTGTGAGTGCCTACACGATCAACGACGGTAACAACGGTGCCAATTATGTTGTCACCAGCAACGCCACGGTGGCCGGCACCATCAATCAAGCCCCGTTGACAGTCAACGCCAACGATGTTAGCCGGACTTATGGCGATGCAAACCCGGTTTTCACCTCAAAACTGACGGGCTTCGTGGCTGGTGAAACACCAACTTCGGCTGGCGTAACAGGCGATGCAAGTTATGCAACGCTGGCAGATGTGCGCAGCAATGTCGGCACTTATGCAGTCACACCAAGTGTTGGCACACTGGTTGCTGGCAACTACAGTTTTTCAACTTTTGCACCTGGAAACTTAAGTGTTGACCAGCGAAAACTGGTGGTGATGGGTGACAACGTGGTGCGTTTTGAAAACGAACCCAATCCTTCGCCGTTAAAGTTCTCAACCAATGAGGGTGGCTTGGTCAATGGCGATTTACTCTCTGGAGCTGTCATCACCGTCCCGTCGGCAAGCGTGGCGGCCAAAGGCGGATATGTCTTTTCGCTCGTAGCAAGTAACGCCGGTTTTGCCAGTGGGTCTGCCAGTAATTACTCACTCAATTACAGCGACGGACTGCTGCTGGTTTTGCCACGGCCGCCCAAGGTAGCACAAGATCCAAATCCTGTGTACTTTGTTGAAGTCGATATCAAAGAAGAAGACCGAACCAAAGCTGAACTGAAGACGCAGCAAGAAGTGTTGACCGGCACTGCGAGCTCAAAGCAGGAATACCGCGTTGAGAATGTAAGCGTGTCATCGGCAAATGGGCTCGGTGTGACAGATGTACCTACATTCAAGGTAGAAGCTCCAGTTGCGCTGCAGGCAGACACCAAATTTGATCTTGATTTTGTACGTAAATTACCTTTGCTTTCCATTGATCAACGACTGCTTAATAAGCCGATTAACCCATGATCAAGTCCACAAATCTCCAATAAAACAAGTAGTCAGAACATGAATTACACAATGAATTTCAGCTGTAGGGTGAAATGGTTTGGAGTGGCGTTGAGCTTGATTGGGACTGCCTTGACCCATGCCACACCTTTGGACGACGTGCGCAAGATGGTGGACTCGGGTCAGTTTGAGGCCGCCTACAAAATTTCTCAAGCCAACCCGCAGGAGATTGGAACGCCACACTTTGATTTTCTTTACGGATTGGCTGCAATTGGAGCGGGTCATGTGCCTGAAGGCGTGCTCGCACTGGAGCGGCACCTGTCAGCCATTCCGGCCAACGACAGGGCTCGACTTGAAATGGCTCGGGGCTATTTTTTGTTGGGCGAATATGTTCGAGCCAGGACAGAATTTGAGTTTGTGCTCAAACACAATCCACCCAAAGCGGTGCAAGACAACATTCGTCGCTATTTGGTGTCGATGCAAACGCGTGACAGTACTGCCTTGCGAGCTACATCTAGGTTTTATGTGGACCTCGGTATTGGACATGACACCAATGTGAATGGTGGCACCTATAACACCACGATTGATCTGATGACAGGAAGTATTCCCATTGCGTCCGCCTCAACTCAGGCCATTGCTGATGCCTATTCACAGTTAACCACAGGCGGCCAATGGGTGAAGCGTGTATCACCCCAATTAGCCGTTTTTGCCGGGGGTGATTTTGATTTCAGAGTAAACCGAAATGAGAGTGCCTACAACCTCAATAACTACGGTGCGTTTACCGGGTTCTCGTACCTCAAGGATTCTGGGTTGTACCGGGTTTCGGTTTCCCAAAGCATGATGGAAGTGAGCGGCGCTCAATACCGAGATATGTTTTCGGTTACTGGAGAAGCCCAGTACACCGTAGCACCAGGCCGAATTCTGTCTGGTTTTACCCAGTATGGTGAGGTCTCACATGCGGGAGCCAACAGGGTGCGTGATGCCAACCTGATCACATTGGGCGGCAGCCTCAATCAAACCTTTGATGAAGTGGCTTTTCATCCCTCGCTAGGGGCAAGGTTTAGCATCACAAAGGAGCGCAATTTACGCATGCGCAATGATTTGGGTCGGTTGATCCAAACAGCGCGCATTTTTGCCGGTGCCTCACCGCATGAGCGGATTGGGGTGAGCGCAGGCATCACCTGGCAACAGCAAGTGTTTGACCAAGCAGACATGGCCTTTGGCACAGTGCGCAATGACACCATGTACGCTGCCGATCTGGGTTTGAACTATGCAATTGACCCGAACTGGTCGGCACGTTTGGAGTTGCAGGTGTCAGACAACAAATCTAATCAGAACCTGTATGACTTTACCCGGAGTTCCTGGGTAGCCAAGGTTCGGCGCGAATTTTGAGGAGATTGATGATGTGCAATCGATGGATATGGCTGCCACTGGCAGCGGCGATATTGTGGCCTACGGCCGGTTTTTCGGCCACAGGTCGGGTGGTATTAGTCGAGAATGAGGCCATGCTTGAACAAGCTGGTCATTGGGTGCCGGCCCGCTTGGGAATGGATGTCGAAGTCAGCGCCGCCAGCACCGGTGTGGCTGGACGGTTGCAGCTGCGCATGAAGGATGGCGCGCTGATTGTTTTGCCCCCGGCGAGCAAGGTGCAATTTTCTGATGACTCCAAAGCAAATCTGGCTCTGGTTCTAGGTGGGCTGCGCTTGACAACCACGAGCCCTGACGTATTTTGGACAGTGCGTGCGCTAGATCGACAGATTCGCGCCAGCGGCTATTTAAAACTCCATACCTGCATGACTGGCTGCACCTTGCCCGCAGGCGTGTACGGCAGAGGCCATGGCGGTGAAGCGATGGTGGAATACGCAGGAGGACGCTCAGTTTTAAAAGAAAAAATATTTCGACTGAGTAGCACTGGCAACAGGCCTGAAGTGTTGGTCAAACCTCCTTCCATACTGGACGACGATACCAACTTGACGCTGGCCGAGCTTGCCAGGCAAGCAGTGACGAATCGATTGCTAACCGGGATTGAAGCGTTTCGAAAAAGTGACTACCTTGTGGCCAAGGCTGAACTGCTAGCTGTTCAAACCGAGAACCCATCAGAAACAGTGGTCTCTTATTACCTTGGTTTGATCGCGCTTGAACAACAAGACAACGCCCAGGCCCTGTTGCTGCTGCAAAAATATCTGAAAGATGATCCGCAAGCCGCAATTGAGCGTGAAGTGCCAAAAACCATCACCTTGCTTTCCACACACCAACTGCAGGAAGAGGTTGCCCGTGCACTGACGCAAGAGAAGTCTTTGGCCAATGCCCCTCCAGAGCCTAACAGCATCGCCGTCCAAACGTTCGCCAGTCGCGGCGACCCAATTTACCGCGCTATGGCCAAAGGTATTGCTGCCGTTGTCATTGCCGATTTGACGCAAGTACCCGGTCTAAAAGTACTTGAGCGTGAAAAAGTGCAGAAACTATTGGCTGAAATGCGTTTGGGCGATAGTGGTTTGACGGAAGAGTCCTCCGCTGTTCGCTCGGGTCGTCTGATGCGTGCGGAAAAAGTAATTGTCGGCAGTTTTGGAGCACAGTGATGGCACAGCAAAATTACAAATGGGTCATGCGCAGTTTGATTGGATGCTTAACATCGGTGACTTTGCTGTCCGCACATGGTGAGGAGTTTGAGCTTGAAAGTGCGGTGATGGACAGTGTTTCTGGTCAGAGCCTGGGGGTAATGAATGAAAAAGGGGCTATGTCGGGCTTTTTCAAAGCCCAAAAGTCGATGATGTACGGAATTTTGCGCTCGTCGGGAATTGATCTGAACCAACTGCCAACTGAGGTAAGGATGCGTTTGGAAAAGTTTCAAACTACCAACTTGGATGCCTTTAAAGCTTTTTCCCAAGGTCTTGATTTGAAAGATGAAGGCAAATTTGCCGAGGCACAGGCATTTTTTGAAAAAGCCGCTTCGATAGATCCAAACTTCAAGCTGGCTGAAGAAATGAAAGTGGCTATGCCCAATATGAATTTGCCAAATTTGTTGCAAATTCAAACTGTAGTACGAGACAGTGCCAAAACGGCCGTTGATAGCGGCAAGCGTCGGGTTGAGGTTGATATTTCAAAGGCAACCGCAGCCATGATGTCAGGCCAAAACGTGCTGGTTGGAAACCGTAATAGTATTGCTGACACTTCCGCATCGAACACAGCAGGTGCGGATGG
>CAIYNH010000904.1 GCA_903927495.1 uncultured beta proteobacterium | reverse complement strand
TTCCTTTTGTTTGACGGCTGCCAGCAGCAGGCGGATGGTGCCCAGGCGAGCACTGTCTTTGGCACGCATGGCGGTTTTCATGTCTTCGGTGACTTGTTCTTTGAGTGTCATGGCGGTGTTCCTCGTCAATGGGGTTATGTTCCGAGCAGTGATTGCTATGGCGAAAATAAAAAAAGCCCGCCTGAGCGTCCCCGGCGAGCTTTTGTTTGAGGCTGTTACAGCCCTGCCGTGGGGCAGGATCAGTACAGCTTCTTGGGCAATTGCATCGCGCGAATACGCTTGTAATTGCGTTTGACCGCTGCGGCCTTCTTGCGTTTACGCTCTGCGGTAGGCTTTTCGTAGAACTCACGGGCACGCAAGTCAGTCAAAAGGCCAAGTTTCTCAATGGTGCGCTTGAAGCGGCGCAGCGCTACGTCAAAAGGTTCGTTTTCTTTAACACGGATGGTTGTCATTACTTGAAATTATCCAAAATGTGCAGACTTCAAACACTGGAAGATCGGGCCAAGGCTTGAGCATCATGCGAAATTCCCTGCTAAAAAGTTGATCAGGCAGCAGGGTTTTGCCAGCAAAGCGTTAGATTATAGCGGTGTAAATGCCGTTTTTTGCGATCGATTTATAGATGAATTTCTGTGCATTGACTTGCAGCCGCCGCATTTGCCAACGCGCCCGTGGCATGACGTTGGGGCCGACACCTACCAAGCTACGGCAGCCTTGGGCTTCAAGCTTGCATCCGGCTTGGTGCGTTTTTGTTGCGAGGTCATTGCGAGGATCTCATTGCAGTCTGCTGGCGCAGCATGCGCGGTAATCGGGGCACACATGAGTCGAAATTGGTGCCGCATTTCAATACCAACTGGTGCGAGTTCATGCGTTCGTCTGGCGATCCATGGTGTTTATTCAAGTGCGCCTCAATCGACACATCGGTCACGTTAAAGAGGGCGCAAACCTGTTGGCCAAGTGATACCACAGGCACCGGCAGCTTGGCCCCGGGCAAGAGCAGGGCGCGACCATAATCCTGGGCGGGTAACGCATTTTGCAGCAGCGGGATGATCCAGCTTTGGGCGCTGATATCACCGGCCAGCATAAAGCCTTCGAGCGTGGTCTGGGTGTCACTGTGGTGCAGCAGGGCGGTGCGGCGCTGGCACCGTTTTTTGTCAGCGTAAAGCACAACTAATGGGTTGCCCAAATTTAGCAGAGACACGATCTGAGTCAGCAGCGCATCGGGTGGCACTTCCTGGGCGCTAGCGCGAAACAGCAGTCCACTGCGCTCCTCGTGGGTCTGGCTCAGCGCGACCTTGTTGCTAAACGGCGTGCAACTCGCGTACGCAAAGCGCGCCATCATTTACTGCAGTTCGGAACGAGCCGACAGCAGGTGCTCTGTTGGCAACCAGGCCACCGCCAGCATTGACCAGGGCAAGGCGGCTTTCGAAATTTTGACGACTGCATGTTTGGACTCAGGCTGATAGGCATCCTGGCAAAAAGCCGATGTGGTTAGTACATTGACTCCACCCAGAGGCTGGCCAGTGGCGCTGATGCCGCTCAAGTCAGTGCATGACCATGAAAGCCTGGCTCATTCCAAGTTCGTCGCGGCCTAGCACGTGCACCAAAATCGAGCCACGTTGACTGGTGACATGCACCAGGTCGCCGTCTCTGAGCAGTTGTCTGGCCATGTCTTGTGGATTCATTTGCTGAGTGGGCTCGCTAACGTGAGCGAACAAGCGTCCGAGCGTGCCAGAGCGGCTTATGCCATGCCATTGGTCGCGCAGACGCCCGGTCGTGAGCGAGAACGGGTAGCGCGATTCGCGGGGTTCGGCCAGCCGCTCATGGCAAATTTGACTTTGTGCGGGGCATGCATGCGCCACATGGCGCGCTCCAGCTCCTTGCCCATTTGAGTGCTGCCCTGCGTGCCCATGCAGCACCATTCAGAGCCAACGCAAGTTTTGAAGGTGCGCAGTGCTTTGGCGTAAGCGAGGCCGGACGGCATGCAGATGTCTTGCCAGACCGCTTGCAAATCTTCCTATTTGACACCCAGCAGGTCAATGCGCTGGCCGCCTGTGACCTTGACCCTTGGAATGTTGTATTTGTCCACCGTGTCCGCAATCCGGCGCAGCTCACTGGCGTTGGATTCTCCGCCCTACATCCGTGGAATCACACTGTAGCTGCTGTCTTTCTGGATGTTAGCGTGGCTGCGAGTTCACACCCAAAATGATTTGCTGGTGGCTACGAAGAAGAATCTGGAGAAGATCAAAGTGCGCGTGCAGACTGCCAAGCTGTTGGGCAAGGACAAGATTGGCGTTGCAGCGGGCAATGTGGTCAATCAGTACAAGGTGGCAAAACGATTGTGCGAAACACCTGTCGCACCCCCGGTAGTGCGGCCGAGGCACCCACTTTCGAGATCACAACAGCGCCCAATCACATACAAAAACGCGAACTCGAATTGATCGATCAGATCATGCCGTAGACAGCTATCGGAAGCAAATATATTGCGAATCTAATTGGAAAAACTCACTTTTTTTTGGAAAGAACTTCAGATTGAGCCACAGAGGGCATTTATGCTTCGGCGTGCCAATGCTTTTTGACCAGGTTATTCCGTTTTTAGATCGATACGACACTAGGCGCGAAGCCTCAGACAGTGCTGGCGCACGGCAAGGCGAAGCAACAAAGTGTCAGATTGATAGGGAAATGGAATTAGCACACCATCAGGGAGCGCGCGTTGCCCGAAGATCGCTGCTCTTGAAGCCATTGGGC
This sequence comes from uncultured beta proteobacterium, assembly GCA_903927495.1. Classification (GTDB taxonomy): domain Bacteria; phylum Pseudomonadota; class Gammaproteobacteria; order Burkholderiales; family Burkholderiaceae_C; genus Rhodoferax. The sequence goes on along the minus strand of CAIYNH010000904.1, from coordinate 4,826 downwards.
TAGGGAAACAGGTTCCTAAATATTTGATATAAATACGACTGTAACGCCCGTCAATAAAGCGCAGCAAGCTACCAAAATAAACGCAAATCAGGGCGCTCAAGACGGCTCAGCTGACTACCGATACCTGTTAGTTCAAACCCTTAGCAGCCACTGGCTGCACAGATGCACCGCCACCGAGTGCTTTGAACAAGGCAATCTGATTCTGTAAATACGCCAGCTGGGTTTGAATCGACCCCTGTTGGGCGGCGAATAGTGAGCGTTTGGCATCAAGCCACTCCAGTTGATTGGCCGCACCGTGCTCTAGGCGCAGTTGCGTAAGGCGGCTTCTGTCGGTTTCGGCATCTTGCAACGCCCGGCTGGCCTGCAACTGCTGGACCAGTGTGGCGCGGCTGGCCAAAGTATCGCCGACCTCACGGAAGGCGCTCTGGATGGCTTTTTCATATTGGGCCAGGGCAATGTCGCGCCCGGCCTTGGCAGCATCCAGATTCGACTGGTTGCGACCGCCGTCAAAAATAGGCAGCACCAGTTGGGGTGCGAGCGTCCAGCCCCAGGCCCCGTCCTTGAACAGGCCGCCAAGTTCGCTGCTGGCCGAGCCCAGCCCCGTGGTCAAACTGATACGCGGAAAAAAAGCGGCCCGTGCTGCACCGATATTGGCGTTGCTGGCAATCAGCACTTGCTCGGCCTGGCGGATATCGGGGCGCTGTGCCAGCAGGTCAGACGGTAGTCCTGCAAGTAGTTCGGCAAATTGCAGTTGCTCAAGACTTGTTTGGCGCAGTTGCGCGCGTTGGGCCTCGTTCAATGATTGCCCGAGCAACAGCACCAGGGCGTTTTCATCCAGAGCCCGCTGGCGCGCAAATTGGGCCAGTGTCACGCGAGCAGCTTCCAGCAGAGTTTGGGCCAGACGATGATCCAGTTCAGAGGCCGCGCCTTGTGCCAGCTTGAGTTCCACCAATTTGACCGATTCAGCGCGAGTCGCCAGAGTTTGTTGGGTCACCGTCAGCAGAGCTTCGTCTGCCAGCAGGCTCAACCAGCTTTGAGCGACGGTGGCGATCAGGCCGATCTGGGCGGTTTGAACCGCTTCAGTGGTGGCGAGGTATTGCGCCAGCGCTTGCTCTTTGAGGCTGGCCACTCGGCCAAAAAAGTCAAATTCATACGCCGTAACGGCTAACCCGGCGCTATAGGCGCTGTTGATGCCACCTGCGCTGGTGGGAGTGCGCGCCCCAGTTACCGTGGTGTTGATGGTGGGAAACTGGTCAGCCTGTCTTATGCCGAGCTGTGCCTTGGCTTGCTGGGTGTTAAGCAGGGTCACCCGCAAATCACGGTTGTTGTCCAGCGCAGTGCCAATCAATTGGCGCAGCGTAGTGTCGGAAAAGTAGTCTTGCCAGCTAGGTATAACCGGATTTTGGGTGCTGGGAGTAGGCATTTTGGCAGAGGTCGGCCACGCCACTGGTAGCCCGGATGGAGGTAGTTCATAGCTCGGAATGAGCGCACATCCTGCTACAAAAATAGTTGCTGCCAGTGCATGAACAGCAAGCGCTAGAGGTCGAATTATCATATAAAAATTATTCATGCGAATGCACTCCCATGTGCTCGGCTTGAGCGGCATGAACCTGCTGTTGGCGGGCGCTGTCTTTGAATAGGGTGCGTACCACCACAAAAAAGATCGGCACGAACACTACCGCCAATGTGGTGCCGGTCAGGATGCCGCCAATCACGCCGGTACCAATTGCGCGCTGGCTTGCTGAACCCGCACCAGTGGCGATTGCCAGTGGTAGCACACCCAGGGTAAAGGCCATTGAGGTCATGACGATAGGCCGAAAACGCATGTGGGCAGCCTCCAGGGCCGCAGATATCACGCTCTTGCCCTGGGCTTGCAGGTCTTTGGCAAATTCGATAATCAAAATGGCGTTTTTTGCCGACAGGCCGATGATGGTTATTAATCCGACCTGAAAATACACGTCATTGGCATAGCCGCGAAATAGCGTGGCCAGCAGTACCCCCAGCACGCCCAGTGGCACCACCAGAACGACGGACAGTGGTATCGACCAACTCTCGTACAGCGCTGCCAAGCATAAAAACACCGACAAAATGGCAAATCCATACAGGATGATGGCCTGCGCACCAGCCAATTTTTCTTCGCGTGAAGTGCCAGTCCACTCATAACCAAATCCTTCGGGTAACTGGGTCGCTAATTTTTCCATCTCGAGCAAAGCTGCGCCGGTGCTGTAGCCCGGTGCCGCGTTGCCGCCAATGCGCATCGCGGGGTAGCCGTTGTATCGGACCGTTTGCATGGCACCGGTCACCCAGCGGGTGCTAGCAAAGCTTGCGAGCGGTACCGTTTGACCTTTGTTGTTGAGCACATTCAAGCGCAGCAGGTCATCGGGTTGCATTCGCGCAGGTGCGTCGGCTTGCACCACTACCCGTTGCAAACGACCGGCGTTGGGGAAATCGTTCACGTAATTTGATCCCAGGGCGGTCGATATAACACCATTGATGGCATCAAAACCCACGCCCAGTGCGCTGGCCTTGTCGCGGTCAATGTCCAACTGCAACTGCGGTGCGTCTTCGAGCCCGTCAGGGCGTACCTGGGTTAGGACCTTGCTTTGTGCGGCCAAGCCCAGCATCTGATTGCGTGCCGCAACCAGGGCATCGTGGCCTCTTCCAGCACGGTCTTGCAGTCGAAAACTAAAGCCTGATGCCGCCCCAAGTTCTGGAATCGGTGGTGGGTTCAACGGGAAAATAAACGCATCACGAATGCCCATCAGTGCACCAAAGGAGCGACCCGCCAGCGCTGTTGCGGAACTTTCAGGTGACTTGCGCGCGGCCCAGTCCTTGAGTGTGATAAAGGCCAGTGCGGCGTTTTGCCCCTGACCAGAAAAACTAAAACCAAGCACGCTGACCATGTCCTGCACCTCGGGCTGCTTCAGCATGAAGCCCTCAACCTGCTGCATCACCGCCAACGTTCTTTCTTGCGTTGCGCCAGGTGGTAATTGAACATTGACCAGCATCGTGCCCTGGTCTTCGTTGGGCAAGAAGGAGGTGGGCAGTTGCAGATACACGCTGGTGACGGCCGCGATGATTGCACCATAAATCACCAGATAGCGCGCGGCTCGTGGCAGCACCTTAGCGACTGCACCTTCGTAGCCTTTTGCGGTGCGGGCAAAGCGATGGTTAAACCATCCGAAAAAGCCGGTCTTTTCCAAGTGGTGACCTGCCGCTACGGGTTGCAATAGTGTGGCGCACAGAGCGGGTGTCAGTGAAAGTGCCAAAAATGCCGAGAACGCGATCGATACGCCCATGACGGCTGCGAATTGGCGGTAAATATTGCCAATTGATCCGCTAAAAAAAGCCAGCGGCACAAACACAGAAATCAGCACCACGGTGACGCCAATGATGGCACCTGAGATTTGGCCCATCGCCTTGCGGGTGGCCAATAGCGGTGGCAAGCCTTCTTCGCTCATGATCCGTTCGACGTTTTCAACCACCACAATGGCATCGTCGACCACGATGCCGATCACTAGGACCATGGCAAACATGGTCAGCACGTTGATCGAGAATCCCATCGCCAGCAGGGTGGCAAAAGTGCCTAGCAAGGCCACCGGTACCACGATGGTGGGGATGATCGTGTAGCGCCAGTTTTGCAAAAACAGAAACATCACCAGAAACACCAGCGCCACGGCCTCGACCAGTGTCTCAGCGACTTGTCGCAGAGATGTTTCGATAAAGCGAGAGCTGTCATAGGGGATTGACCAGGTCATACCCTTGGGGAAATATTTCTCAAGCTCTTGCATCTTGGTGCGGATGGCCTTGGCAGTCGCCAGCGCGTTGCCACTGGGCGACAGTTGCACACCAACGCCGGTCGAGGGTTTTCCGTTCAGTCGTGCCGAGGTGGCGTAGGCTTGTCCACCCAGTTCGATGCGCGCAACGTCTTTCAGGCGCACGCTCGAGCCATCGGTGTTGGCTCGCAGCACGACATTGCCAAATTGCTGGATGCTGGCCAATTGGCCATTGACCAGCACTGTCGCGGCGATGCCCTGACCGGCAATATTCGGCAAACTGCCAATTTCACCCGCCGAGACTTGTGCGTTTTGCGCCCGAATGGCTGCATTTACTTCCAGTGCGGAAAGACCAAAACCCAACAGCTTGGCCGGGTCGATCCAGATCCGCATGGCGCGTTCGGTGCCAAAAAGTTGCGCCTGACCGACCCCATTAACACGCTGGATTTCGGGCAATATAGTGCGTGAGGCAAAGTCACCTAAGGCGACCGGGTTCCAGGCCGGGTCGTCCGACGACAAAATGGCGAAGAGCAGGAAGTTGCTGCGCGCCTTATCAACCCGCACGCCTTGCTGGGTGACTGCCTGTGGCAGTCGTGGCGTGGCACGCGACAATCGGTTTTGTACATCGACCTGCGCCAGATCCGGGTTCGTGCCGGGTTGAAAACTCAGGGTAATTTGCCCGGTGCCATTGGCCTGGGCTACTGACTCTACATAGATCAGACCGGGTGAGCCGTTCATTTCCTGTTCGATAACAGAAATCACGCTGTCTTCCAGTGTTTGTGCGGAAGCGCCGGGGTATGCCGCTGAAATCACGATTGAGGGTGGTGCCACTGGCGGGTACTGGGCAATCGGTAACTGGGTGATGGCTACTGCTCCCATCACGATAATGAACAGCGCAATCACCCAGGCAAAGATGGGCCGGTCGATGAAAAATTTCGCCATATTGAGCGTTCCTTAGCGGACAGCGCTGGCGGCGGCGCTAGCGGGGGCGGTAGATCCAGCCGTGCTGGGGGCTGCATTGGACTGCGGATTGACTGCAGGTTTGGTGCC
>CAIYNH010000903.1 GCA_903927495.1 uncultured beta proteobacterium | reverse complement strand
TCGGTGATTTGCTCTAGGTCAGCCTTGCGTTCGCGTAAATACTCATCTTCCATTTCGTCAAAATGGCGTGCGATAACTTCAAGCTGGGTTGTAAGCGCCCATTCGGCGTTGTAGAGTCGATCGGCGATCCAGTGCTTAACACCGTTTGACAACTCCTCGTCTTGCAGCAGCATCAGGTGTACATCCATAAGTGCGGCTAACTCATGCGGAGCTTCTTTTGGACCCATGTGGGCAATACTGGTTTGCAAGCGGTGAATTTCTGTTACAACCTTGTCACGGCCTGCTCGAACGCGGTCAACTTCTGCAGCCACCTGTGAAGCATCAATAAAATAGTGGGCCACATCCAGCCGACTGGATGCCACCAGCACCGCCCGCCCAATGGCAATACCGCGGGCAACCGCTAAACCGTGAATTGAGAAGGTCACTCGCCTTCTCCGAACTTGTCAGCGATCAACGCCAATAAGGCGTTCTGTGCATCTTGCTCACGTTCACCATGAGTTTCAACTTCAACCTGGGTACCGATGCCTGCCGCCAGCATCATCACGCCCATGATGCTTTTGGCATTGACCCGGCGATCACCTTTGGACATCCAGACTTCACACGGAAAACTACCCGCCAGTTTGGTCAGCTTGGCAGAAGCGCGGGCATGCAAACCCAGTTTATTGCTGATAGTCGTGGTTGTTTTGATCATTTGGTTTTCGTACCTGGTTTTGAGGAGCCGTCACAGCCACTTGCATAACGCCCTGGGTTCCACCCGCCAGAGCCCGGGCAACCAAAGCCTCCAGCGACTCGTTGCGGTAAGTCACAGCGCGCAGCAGCATGGGCAGGCTTACCCCGGCGATGAGTCTGGACTGCACGCCATCCACAAGTTTCTGCGCCACATTGCACGGGGTGGCCCCAAACATGTCTGTCAACACCAGAATGCGTTTGGTATTAAGCATCGACATAGTCATTCTTGCCGCTACCAAGGTCTCGTCGGTGGGCATATTGGGTTGAACATCAAGTACCCCAACCGAACTGGCAGCATCGGGAAAGACATGCAGCACACATTGACGCAAGGCACTGGCCAAAGGCGCGTGGGCGATGATAAATATGCCGTTGTTCATGTCTTTCAGCGGTTTAGAACCAGAGAAACCAGGGCGAAGAAGATCAGCACATTAACTGGTTTTGGTCACCGATTATGACTTTTTGCAAACAGAAAATAAGCATAGGACAAAACCGTGCAAAGCAAATAAATACTCATGGCGAATTGAAATGCCTGCCCTTCGGTCGATCCCAGCCCCTTGAAGCCATCGACGGCCAAGCCGACACCCCATTGAACAGTGAAGACTCCAGCAAAAAGCAACAAGTTGTAAGCCGAAAGAGCACGCCCGGCAAGCGCTGGCGGAAGCGCCATGGCCACAGCAGGGTGCGCCAAAGAAATAAAAGTACAACTCACGCAATATATAGCCCAGGCCAGTCCAGCCCATACACCTATTGCAGAGCCAGCTATAATTATAGTAGCAAGAAACAGGAAACTTGCAGGCATCCCGTAGGTAATCATACGATCCGCGGTGTAGCCGTTTCGAGTCAGCCATGGGTTCACCATGCCCCATAACCAAAATGTGCCTAGCATGGCTATATTGATCCAGAACAAACCGCTTGCTGCCTGAATAGGCGAGTAGCCTGCCACCCGTATCATCCAAGGTGTGGCCCACAAGGTCTGAATAGCTACCAACCCACCGTAGATAAAGAATCCCATCGGAGCCATTTTTTTGAAATAGGAATGTCGCCATATCTCGGAATAGCCAGCCTTGGGTGGCTCCAAGAGCGGCTCATTTTCCAACGACGGCATATGTATCTGCCAAACTGGCACCTTAATGGCAATCAAGGCCATTGCCAGCAAAACAAAGCCCGCAAGTCCCCAAAACATCGCACGCCAACCTATTAAAGGCAAAAGCCACTGTACTGGCAAAGTCGAAGCAACCATTCCCAGTGACCCCATCATCAACATCCACGAGTTAGCGCGCATCTGGGAGGTGGCGGCAAACCAGCGACGGTACCCAGTCAGCGGAGCCATGAGGCAGGCGCTGACACCGACACCACAAAGAATCCTAGCCAAAAGCAGACCCGAAAAACTTGTCGCCATAGCAAATGCAGCGCAACCTAGCACAGCAACCACAAGAAAATACAAAATGACTTTTTTTGGGCCATGCCGATCCAGCCAAGTCCCTAATGGCAGTTGTGTAGCTGCAAAGCCAAGAAAATAGCCCCCGGCCAACAACCCCAGATCACGTGCGTTCATCGAAAACTCTTGAGTCAGTGTAGGTGACAGTGTTGCAGTAATGGCACGAATCAGCGCTGATAAAAAATAGGCACAGGCGAAGGCACTGAAAACCAACACTGCAGTACGCCGCGGGAGCATAGTCATAAAAGTTCGGACTTGATTCGGAATTTACCGGAGAACACCGAATACCATTTTCAGCACAGCACTGCCAGCAGCAGATGGATTCTGGCGAATTTTTATTTCTTCTTCGCCGATCATGTAATACAAGCCATCCAGCGTCTTGGCAGTCACATATTGCTCAATTGAGATTACATCTCCCTTAAGCAAACCCAGCCCAGCGGCCCGTTGTGCCAATTGGTTGTACTTTTGAGCCAAACCAACCCGAGATGTGGTTTCTGTCACAACCGGCAGAAATTTTTGAGCTAGAGATTGACGGGTTTTCTCGGTGAAGTACTGGGTAGCAGAGGTGGGTCCGCCACCTAAAATTTTCCTGGCATCCT
>CAIYNH010000902.1 GCA_903927495.1 uncultured beta proteobacterium | reverse complement strand
TCGATGATTTTGAGTTGCGCGGCAAACGTCTGGGACGCTTGGAGGTGGAAGCTATCAACCGGCGTGGAGGCGCATCGGAGCGGGAAGGCGGACTGCGCGAGTGGCGTCTGAATAAGTTCAATGTGCTTATGCCTGAAGCCACCTTGACGGCGAGCGGCAATTGGGCTTCCATGCGTGCCTCCAGTTTGGGCGCCACCGGCGCTGCGCAACGTTCGGTGGCTGAGAGCCGCCGCACGGCGATGAGCTTCAAGCTCGACATCAATGACAGCGGTGCCTTGCTGAATCGCCTGGGTATGCAGGACGTGGTGCGAAGTGGTCGAGGCAAGATCGAGGGTCAGGTGGGCTGGATGGGCTCACCCTTGAGTCTGGATTACCCGTCCATGGGGGGTGCCTTCACGGTCAATGTTGAATCAGGCCAGTTTCTCAAGGCAGACCCTGGCATCGCCAAACTGCTAGGTGTGTTGAGCTTGCAGTCATTGCCGAGGCGTCTGGCACTGGATTTTCGGGATGTATTCAGCGAAGGTTTTGCGTTTGATTTTGTGCGTGGTGATATCAGTATCGACAAAGGCATGGCACTGACCAACAATCTGCAAATGAAAGGTGTCAATGCAGCGGTCATGATGGAAGGTCGCGCCGATATCGCCCAGGAAACCCAGAGTATCAAAGTGGTCGTGATTCCGGAGATCAATGCGGGTACTGCCTCTTTGATCGCCTCGGTGATTAATCCGGCCGTTGGTCTGGGAACTTTTCTTGCACAAGTATTTTTGCGTCGTCCATTGATCGAGTCGGCGACCCAGGAGTTCCACATTGACGGCAGTTGGGCCGATCCCAAAATTACCAAAGTGACGCATTCCGCGACAACCCCACCGGAGACCCCATGAGAGTTGCTGTTTTACAAATGGTTTCAGGCACAGATCTGGATGCCAATCTAGCGCAAGCACGCGCTTTGCTGCACTTGGCTGCGCAAGAGGGTGTGGAACTTGCAGTATTGCCCGAGTATTTTTGCTTGATGGGTCACCATGACACCGACAAACTGGCAATTCAGGAACCGTTTGGAGTCGGGGTCATACAGCAGTGTCTAAGTGATGCCGCGCATGAATTCGGGCTATGGGTAGTCGGTGGCACCTTGCCCCTCAGTGCAGAACTGGCACAGTCCCAGCCCGCCCGGGTATTTAACAGCTCGCTAGTGTTTTCTCCCACCGGTGAATCGGTGGCACGTTACGACAAAATGCATTTATTTCGTTTTGACAGTGGTACCGAGCGCTACGACGAATCGCTTGTGCTGGCTGCTGGTCAGCAGCCCGCCATGTTTGATTTGGATTCCCACGATGGTCATACTTGGCGTATTGGTCTGAGCGTCTGCTATGACTTGCGTTTTGCTGAACTGTACCGGCATTACGCCCGGGCCGGTGCCCATCTGCTGCTGGTGCCCAGTGCCTTTACCTACACCACCGGGCAAGACCATTGGGAGGTCCTGCTTCGGGCTCGCGCCATTGAAAATCTGTCTTTTGTAGCCGCTGCCGCCCAAGGGGGTGTACATGAAAACTTGAGTCGCACCTGGGGTCACGCAATGGTGGTAGATCCTTGGGGCAAGATACTGGGGCAACTTGCCGAGGGTGCGGGCGTGGTGAGCGTCGATTTGTCCTGGGATCAGATGATTCAGTGCCGCAGCCGTTTGCCCGCGCTCGAGCACCGCATTTTGTGAGAACCTTGACCCGACTTTGGCGCTGGTTGCTGGCGCTTGCTTTTCTCGGTGTTCTGGCGGCCTGTAACACGCCCCCTGCGCCGGGTAAGGTCCGCTTGCCGGTGGCAGTCGCCAAAGTGCCTATACCTTTAGCTGGCGGATCTGAGGAAGCAGTCGAAGCCTCAAGCTTGCTGCGGGGAGCCAGTCGCTGGATTCCAGTGCCGTGGACTGAATTGCCGGGTTTCGAGGATGATGCCCTGGTCGAGGCATGGAACGCCTGGCTGAAAAGCTGCGAGCGCCCGGGCCCCATTTTTGCTCCTCTGTGCCCTGAAGTGCGGCGTTTGAGCATTGGACTTGAGTCCGAACAACGTCAGTGGATGCAGCGTCGTTTGCAGCCATACCGCGTTGAAGCATTACCAGGTGAGTCCGTTGCAGGATTGCTTACAGCTTATTATGAGCCTGAATTCGAAGCGCGGCGTTTACCTGGGCCTGGTTTTCAGGTGCCTGTGTATCAGGTGCCCACCAATTTAAACCAGCGCAAGCCTTGGTTTACCCGGCAGGAGATAGACACTTTGCCGCAGGTACAACTTGCCTTGCGGGGTCGTGAAATTGTTTACCTGAACGACCCCGTGCAGGCCATGGTGTTGCAAATTCAGGGTTCGGGCCGGATCAATGTGACAGAACCCGATGGAACGCGCAATCTGGTGCGCTTGGCATTTGCAGGACATAACGGTCAGCCGTATCAGAGCATTGGCCGCTGGCTGTTGGATACTGGTGCACTGCGTGATGCCTCATGGCCTGGTATTCGGGCCTGGATCAGTCAGAATCCTCAGCGGGTCAACGAGTTGCTTTGGAAGAATCCGAGGGTGGTGTTTTTCAAGGAAGAGCGTTTGAGTGACTTTGATGCCGGATTTGGCCCCAAGGGTGCGCAGGGCGTGCCCTTGACACCGGGTCGCTCGATTGCTGTTGACCCTGAAAGTATTCCTTATGGCACACCGGTGTGGTTGGCTTCCGAGGGCAGCAGTGTCAGCTTGCAGCGTTTGGTGTTGGCGCAAGACACCGGAAGCGCCATTCGTGGTGCTGTGCGAGCCGATTACTTTGCCGGTTGGGGTCTTGATGCTGGGGAATTGGCTGGTAAGCTCAAGCAGTCTTTGCGTCTGTGGGTGCTGTGGCCAATTGCGCCCCAGATGACGTTACCATAGACCCCGCAGCACCGCTGTTCCAGCTTTAACAGGATTTATTTTATGAACAAATCAAGCAGCAAATCAACTATGCGCGATATTGACGAGCGCACCAATCTGACTGGCAACAGCATGTTTGAGTTGCTGCTGTTTCGCTTGGGCGAGGCACCTGGCACTGATCGGCGCGAACTGTTTGGCATCAATGTGTTCAAAGTTCGTGAGATTTTGGTGATGCCCGAGATCACGGCCATGGTCAATTCACCGCCTTCCGTTATGGGAGTGGCCAACATCCGGGGGCAGATGATCTCGGTGATCAATCTGCCACAGATCGTGGGCACCAATCCCACCAAAGGGCTGGGCATTTTGCTTGTCACCGAGTTTGCTCGCACCACGCAGGCATTTGCGGTGGAAGAAGTCAACGAAATTGTCCGGCTTGAATGGAAAAATGTCCTGTCGGCTGAAGGTCGAGGCGGTGGACTGGTGACCAGCATTGCACGCCTGGATGGCAATGCCGAAAATACCCGGTTGGCTCAGGTTCTCGATGTTGAGCAGATATTGCGCGACGTGTTTCCTGAGCAGCACCAGGCTGAAACCGAGGTCAGCAGCAAACTCCACCTGCCTGCGGGTACGGTGGTGCTGGCCGCCGATGACTCAGCTGTGGCGCGCATGATGATCGAGCAAGGGCTCAAAGCCATGGGTGTGCCGTTCATCATGACCAAGACCGGTCAGGAAGCGTGGGATCGCCTGAAAGCCATGGCTGCTGAGGCTGAGTCACAAGGCCAAACCATCAAGAACAAGGTGGCGCTGGTGCTGACCGATCTGGAGATGCCGGAAATGGACGGATTTACCCTGACACGCAATATCAAGCAGGATGCCAGATTCAGTGGTATTCCGGTGGTGATTCACTCGTCGTTAACGGGTGCTACCAACGAAGACCATGTGAAAAAAGTAGGGGCTGATGGCTATGTGGCCAAATTCGTTGCCGAGGAGTTGGCCCAGACCATTCGCAAGGTTCTTTTACGCTGATGAATTGCTATCTAATTTATAGCTGTTAACGCTTTACTGACAGGCGTTAGCGCATTAAATTACTGTTTTTTAGCCTGACGAGGTTGTTAAAGCTCGGCTGACTTATTGATACCACGGTGTTTACAAGACATCCGAAAGAATAAATCGGAGACCTTCTATGACTGCAACGTTATCCGAGTCTGAGCGAATGGCATTGCTGCCGGCGACACTGGACGATAAATACACGCTCGGGCAAGGTCGCGCTTTCATGAGCGGGGTGCAGGCACT
>CAIYNH010000901.1 GCA_903927495.1 uncultured beta proteobacterium | reverse complement strand
TCTGACTTTTCATGCGTTAAAGTTTCCCCGTTTCACCGAGCAGGAACGAGAGTACGGCCTGCACCTGATCGTCTGCCATAAAAGTTGGGGCATGGCCGACCCCTTCAAATTCGATCAGGGTCGCTCTTGGGCCGCGCTGCAGCATGGCCTGCGCCGTGGCCGCTGCTAGCAAGTCGGATTGCGCGCCCCGCAGCAACAGTGTTGTGGCAGTGATCCGGTCATAGGACTGCCATAGCAAAGCCTCTCCCTGGGCGGCGGACTCGGGTGTCAACTGGCTAAAGGGCATAGCCAAAGCCGGGTCGTAGTGCAAGGTCAAACGCCCCGAACCATCAGCCAGAGGTTTTAGCAAAGGCCGGGTCAAGGCCAGCCATTGCTCGGGGGTGTGCGGACCAAAGCTGCTGGCAATTTGCCACAGCGCAGCTGCTGCCTGTTGTTCAGAATCAAAAACGCCGGTATTGCCCAAGTACAAGCCAATGCGCTGCAAGGCCTGCCATTCGATCACTGGTCCGACATCGTTGAGCACCAAGCGGCGCACTTTGGCAAAGGCCGGTAAGTCAGCATGCCCGGCAATCACCATCCCAATTAATCCACCCATGCTGGTACCCAGCCAATCGAGTATTTGGGGCTGCAACTGTGCCAGCAGCGCCAGCATGTCGGCGGCGTAATTTGGAATCTGGTAACCCATAGGGTTTTTGAGCCAGTCACTTTTGCCGCGACCGACCACGTCCGGGCAGACCACCCGGATGTTATTGCCGGCTTTCTCGCACAAGGCCCGTGCCACGGTGTCAAAATCGCGACCCTGGCGCGTCAGACCATGCACGCACAGCACCACATGGCCGCTTTCGGGATTGCCCCATTGCCAGTAGGCCATACGGTGGCTGCCTTGCGGATCAGGACAGGCGACGAATTCAAGTGTTGGATAAGACATGAGAAAACTGAAATCAGGAGCGGGGTTGGATAATGTCGAAGTGGCAGGTGCCTAGCACAGCCGTCAGGCACATGGCAGCATCCTAATTCAAACTCAGTGCACCGATTCATCAGCAACTGATTCATTCATTATTTTTTCGGAGAAATATACATGCTCAAAGGTAAAACAGCGCTCGTCACCGGCTCCACCAGCGGTATTGGCTTAGGCATTGCAAAAGCCCTGGCCGCCCAGGGGGCCAGCATTGTGCTGAACGGATTTGGCGACACCGAAGGACCCAAGGCAGAGGTAGCCGCATTCGGCGTCCAAGTGGCTTACCACGGTGCCGATATGAGCAAGCCGGCCGACATTGCCGACATGATGGCGTTTGCCGCCGAGCAGTTTGGCCGAGTCGATATTCTGGTCAACAACGCCGGCATCCAGCATGTGGCGCGGGTCGAGAACTTCCCGATTGAGCGTTGGGATGCCATTATCGCCATCAACATGAGCAGCGCTTTTCATGCCACCCGGCTGGCCCTGCCCGCCATGCAAGCTGCTGGCTGGGGTCGCATCATCAATGTGGCATCGGTGCACGGTCTGGTGGGCTCAGCTGAAAAATCAGCCTACGTTACTGCCAAGCATGGCGTGGTGGGTTTCACCAAAGTTACCGCACTGGAAAATGCCACCACCGGAGTCACTTGCAACGCTATTTGCCCGGGCTGGGTGTTGACCCCACTGGTCCAGAAGCAGGTGGATGCCAAAGCCACTGCGCTGGGGCTTACCAATGACGATGCCAAAAGACTGCTGCTGGGTGAAAAAGAACCCTCGCAGCAATTCACAACGCCAGAGGAATTGGGGGCGCTGGCAGTTTTCTTTTGCTCACCCGCTGGCAACAACATACGCGGGGTGGCCTGGAATATGGATGGTGGCTGGACGGCCCAATAATGCTATAAATAATGTAGCTTCTGATGCTTGTTGAATAAGCGTCTGAGGCTATAAATTATATTATTCAGGACCCTGCTTCTTGGCCCGATTCACGCTTCACTTATAGCGCCTGACCCAAGCGCGCTATACCTTCTTCAATCTTTGCCACGTCCGCCGTAGCAAAACTCAAGCGCAAGCTGGACAGATCAGGGTCATGGGCAAAGAACGGCGCGCCGGGCACAAAGGCCACCAGTTTGTCGATGGCGCGCTTTGCAAACTCGGCAGCGCTGCTGTTGCTTCCATTCGCGCCGGTGAGTCTGGCCCAAAAAAACATGCCTCCTTGCGGCTGGTTGAATTCAATCGCCACACCGAGTTTCCGGCGCAGTGATTCGGCCATGACCCGGGCCCGCTCGGCGTAGGTTTTACGCACCACGTCAAGAGCGCCATCCAGGCGGTTCAAGCTCAGGTAATGGGCACAAATGGCCTGTGTCAGGTTGCTGGTATGGGCATCGCTGAACTGTTTGCACATGGTGGCTTTGGCCAGCAGCTCTGGCGGCGCTATCAGCCAGCCCACGCGCAAACCGGGGCTCAAAATCTTGCTGAAGGAGCCACAGTGCGCCAACCAGTCGCGGCTACCGGGCACGCCAGCGCTCAAGGCCAGCAGACTGGGTGGCGGAGCCTGGTCAAAATACAGCTCGCCATA
>CAIYNH010000900.1 GCA_903927495.1 uncultured beta proteobacterium | reverse complement strand
TTCATCCGCCAGTTCAAGGTTGATATTGCCTTGATCGGAATCTCCGGCATTGAGGCCGATGGCACATTGCGAGATTACGATTTTCGCGAAGTCAAGGTAGCCCAAACCATCATCGCGCATTCACGTGAAGTCTGGCTAGCGGCTGACCACAGCAAATTCAACCGCCCAGCTATGGTGGAACTTGCCACTTTGGCTCAGGTTGACCGTCTATTCACCGACGCACAGCCACCCGAGCCATTTCCAACCCTGCTCGCAGAGGCCCAGGTTTTATGCGAAATCGCCTTGGCCTGATCTGACAACAATTCTCTACTCCTTACCGCGGCTATTTCACTCATGACTTACTTGCTCGCTCTTGACCAAGGTACATCTAGTTCCCGTAGCATCGTATTTGACAGCCAAGGTCATGTCGTGGCCTGGGCACAGCAAGAACTGCCACAAATCTACCCCCAACCCGGTTGGGTCGAACACGACCCACACGAAATCTGGCGATCTCAAATAGCAACTGTTCGAGATGCACTGTCCAAGGCTGGGTTGCAGGCGCGCGACATCCACGCTATTGGCATCACAAACCAGCGTGAAACCACGGTTGTCTGGAATCGCCGTACTGGCCAGCCGATTCACCATGCGATCGTATGGCAGGATCGTCGAGCCGAACCGACTTGTGCCCAATTGCGCGAGCAGGGCTTGGCCAATTTAATCCAAGCCAAGACAGGTCTGCTAATCGACGCTTATTTTTCAGGCAGCAAGATCAAATGGCTACTTGACCACGTGCCCCTGGCACGTCAGCAGGCAGAGCGCGGCGAACTGGCCTTCGGCACTATTGACAGTTGGCTGATGTGGCAGCTTACTGAAGGCGGGGTGCACCTGACCGATGTCAGCAATGCCTCCAGAACCATGCTTTTCAATGTGCATACGAACCAATGGGATGACGAGCTGTTGCAGGCACTTGACATTCCGCCCACCATGATGCCCCGGGTTCTACCCTCGAGCGCCCATTTTGGTTTTGCCAGCGCCCGACTGCTAGGCCATGCGATCCCAATTGGAGGAGTGGCCGGCGATCAGCAAAGTGCGCTGTTCGGGCAAGCATGCTTTAAGGAAGGGATGGCCAAGAATACCTATGGCACAGGTTGCTTTATGCTGATGCACACAGGAGAAAAATTCCAGACATCACACAACGGTCTGCTTACTACCAGTGCCGCCCAGACAGGCTCACAGACCGAATATGCAATTGAAGGCAGCGTGTTTGTTGGGGGGGCTGTGGTCCAGTGGCTGCGCGACGGTTTGCGCGCAATTCAAGCCAGCTCTGAAGTGGAGGCATTGGCTCAAAGCGTGCCAGACTCAGGCGGTGTCATGATGGTGCCAGCGTTCACAGGGCTGGGGGCACCCTACTGGAACCCCGCTGCCCGTGGCACCATCACCGGCCTGACCAGGGGCACAACATTGGCCCATATTGCGCGCGCAGCACTAGAAAGCATTGCCTACCAGAGTGCGGCCTTGCTGCAGGCTATTAGTCGCGATGCAGTGGCTGCCGGTGCTGCACCAGTCAGTGAACTACGGGTCGATGGGGGAGCTTGCATCAACGACCTGTTGATGCAATTTCAGGCCGATCTGCTGGGCATCGCGGTGGTGCGACCCGCTGTGATTGAAACCACAGCACTGGGAGCTGCCTATTTGGCTGGGCTAAGTACCGGGGTTTACAGTAGCTTGTCTGAGCTATCGGAATTGTGGCGAGCTGAAAGACGATTTCTACCCACAATGAGCACAGCCCGCGCACAGGAGCATATGGCGAACTGGGAGCATGCGGTTAGGCAAACAACTCTTGGGCGATGCTGATCAGTGCTCATGCTCACGAGGGCTGCCCTTACCCCAAAATATAGCTGAGCTTTTATTAGCATCTCGCATATTCTGCAGGGATGTAGAAACAAAACCACATCAAGCAAACCCTTGCACAACCCGAATCGATGGACATCGTTCGCAGCCATCTGGCCAGCAATATTCATATAGGCCGAGCGTCGCTGTCCAATGCAGCTTGGCGTAAAAATTTGCAGTTTGCTGATCCGAATGAACGGCTAGAAAACCTAACACAATCAGTTACAAACAACCGATAGCATCGAATTTCGTGCCTCCTCAAGTGCTGCCGCCTTGGCAGCATCGCCAGTGGCAACCCCTTCAGCACGAACATAGCGCACTTCGGTAACTCCAAAGAATTCGAATACCACTTTGAGATAGCTTTCCTGGTGTTCCATGGCTTGTCCACCTCCACTGCTTGAATAGACACCACCACGCGAAGAACCGTTACTGATAGGAATTCACCCGCATGAGCGCGAGCACGGCACGGGTTTCATGCCTCCAAAGCCTTTGACCTGTGCAGTTTGATCCGTCGCGGCAGTTGACTGACGAGACCTCTGGCGAAAAGCAGGCTCTGAATCCGCCGCGCACGCAGCCGACCCCGCAGCGCATCAAAGTCGCCGTCTCAACCTCGCGCCAATTGGCTTGTCTGTCGACCTCATGGTCCGGTGCCGACTTGCACCGCCAGAACCCAGTTTGGCTCGATTTGCGCCGCGTCACCCATCTGCGCATCACCACCGTCATCCCGCAGCGGAGGCCCGCGCGCCGGGAAAATGTGCCGGGATTCTGAGGCGACACCGATGTAATCAAGGATCTTTCGGATCTGCGTGCCCTCGGTAATGAACGCGAGCAGGCGCATCTGCCCACCGCAGCTTGGGCACAGCAGCGGAAACACTTCGTAGATGCTGACAATCAACACCGCGCATAAGCAATGCGCAGGTGAGCGCTTAAGTAGCACCGGCTTATTCAGTTTCCAGATCGATACGACACTAGGCGCGAAGCCGCAGACAGTGCTGACGCATGGCAAGGCGAGCAACAAAGTGTCGTGTTGATATGGAAATGGAATTACTTATACATATGGGTCTTATGGAGTCAGCTACTCACCTCTGAAGCTGACCTTCAAGAGTGAACGACGTGTTTCCGCCGCAGAGCACTGTCGAACAAAGACCGGAACGATAACTCGTGGCTGGACTGGTCGGATCGGCACGGAATTGAAACTACTTACCGCCGTTAGTCAGTCGTGCCCATGCGCTGAATGAGTTCGACCTTGAAGCCGTCAGGATCAGAAACGAATGCAATAACAGAGGTGCCGCCTTTCACCGGACCGGCCTCGCGCGTCACATTCCCACCGGCGGCCTTGATAGCGGCTGGTTGTTAGTTACAATCCGATAATCTGCACCAGAAATATCAAATAAAATCAACAACTTACGAGACAAACCCTACTAAACTGTAGGGTTTATTTGCCTTTTTTTGGGGTCAAAATTTGTCCCCACTGTCCCCGTACTGTCTCCATATTGGCCCCATACTTGCCCTGTACTTGCCTTTATGGTGTCCCCAAATTGTCCCCGTGGGCAGAATTTCATCAAGTTTCATAGAAGAGCCGAAGTTTAGGATCTTGTGATCTTGCTATCAGGGGGGAAGGAAAAATCAAGGCGTGGAACCAAGAACCATAAAACAGGTTATGGGATCTGGTTCGGGGTT
>CAIYNH010000899.1 GCA_903927495.1 uncultured beta proteobacterium | reverse complement strand
TGTGCCTGCCACGGGCATCGGTTCCTTGACCATTCGCCTGACCATGGCTGCCGAGGTGGCACAGGGACATCGGGGAAAAGCCAGCCCCATATTGTTTCAGATTCATACTGGCGAGCATGACAAAGTGGCGATGACGCAGGAAAAATCTACTTTTGTGATTCCGCGCTAAGCTCATTCCATTTCAAAATCATTGGTGTCTAGGCGTCGAGCGGCCGACATTGCTGTTGCAAGACAAGGCCAGACAATAGTGACAGGGATGATTGAAAATTTGAATAATCAGGAAACCAATCAAAGTTTCATTTGTTTCGGCAGCCAGGTCACGATGCCCGGTACAAAATAGATCAAGAGCACAGCGATCACCATCAGGAAGAACATCGGCAAGGCCACCCGAGCGATGTAGGTTAGTTCCCGTCCCGTCATACCTTGCAGCACAAACAGGTTAAAACCCACCGGCGGTGTGATTTGAGCCATCTCTACCACCAGCACGATGAAAATGCCAAACCACAGCGGGTCAATGCCTGCTGCCAGCACCGTGGGCATAAGTACGCCCATGGTCAGCACCACCATTGATATGCCATCTAAGAAGCAACCCAGAATGACAAAGAACACCATTAGCGCCATTACCAGGCTGAACTGACTCAGAGCCAGGCTGCCTATCCACTCGGCCAGATGCCGTGGCAGGCCGATGTAGCCCATGGCAAGTGTCAAAAAGGCGGCCCCTGCCAGGATCAGCGCAATCATGCAGTACAAGCGGGTGGCACCCATCAAAGCCTCGCGAAAGGTGGCCCAACTCATCGAGCCCTGCAGCAAAGACAGCACTAATGAACCCACCACGCCCACGGCAGCGGCTTCTGTCGCGGTGGCGATGCCGACATAAATCGAGCCCAGCACGGCGGTGATGAGCAGTACCACCGGGATCAGGCTGGCAGATTCTTTGAGTTTCTGTCGAAAGCTCATCGGGGCATCGCGCGGTGGCACCTGATCTGGGTGGCGCAGCGCCCAATAGACGATATAGCCTGAGAACAGCAGCGCCAGCATGATGCCCGGCAGCACGCCGGCAATGAACAGGTCGGAAATCGACACATCCGCTGCCACGCCATAGACGATCATGATGATCGACGGTGGAATCAACAAGCCCAACGTGCCAGCACCGGCCAGTGTGCCAATCGAAATATCGTCCGGGTAGCCGCGCCGTTTCAGTTCTGGTAAGGTCATTTTGCCTATGGTGGCGCAAGTGGCGGCGCTTGAACCCGACACCGCAGCAAAAATGGCACAGCCCACCACATTGGCATGCAACAAGCGCCCGGGCAGTGCTTGTATCCAGGGTGCCAAGCCTTTGAACATATCGTCGGAGAGCTTGGTGCGAAACAAAATCTCGCCCATCCAGATGAACAACGGCAAGGCGGTCAAGGTCCAGCCCGAGGACGATCCCCAAATGGTGACAGCCATCGCGTCGCCTGCCGGGCGTGCTGAAAATATCTGGATGCCAATCCAGGCCACGCCCGATAGCGTCAGGCCAATCCAGACACCACTGCCCAGGATCAGAAACAAACTGCCAATCAGCAGGGCAGTGATGACCAAATCATTCATGAAAGAGCTTTCGGCATTATTGGGACTTACGCAAAATTATCCCAGCTAGGCACGCCGCCGCTGGCAGTACGCTTGGTACGACATGCCCTCAACGCCTTCGGCGTTGAGGAGGGCGGAGCAACGACGCTGGGGCGATTTTGCGTAAGTCCCATTTATTCGCTGCGCACCATTTCGGCGTTTTGAGTAGATTGGCGCTTGTTCAGAATTTCAAGGATGAACTCGTCCACAAACGCCAGCGCAAAGACCACGGTGCCCAAGGCCATGGTCAACTGGGGAATCCACAGCGGCGTGGCATCCACGCCGGTCGAAACATCATTGAAGTCAAACGATTGCCAAGCCAGACGGCAACTATAAAACGCCAGCGCCAGGCTCAGCAGTGAGGCAACCCCCAAACTCCACAACTCCAGGGCGCGTTGCCAGGGTTTTGAGATGGCGTTGAGGATCAGCGTAACCCGGATGTGCTCGCCCTTTTTCAGGGTGTGTGCCAGAGATAAAAACCCGGCACCGGCCATAAAGTACCCTGCATAGGAGTCAATACCGCGCAAGTTAAAACCCAGTTCCCGACTCACCACTGAGGCCATCACCATGATCAGCAAGCCGACCATGCACAGCGCCGCCAACGCTGCGGCACCGTTGTAGATGGCATTGAGCAAACGCCGCATGGGTTTAAGGCTTGTTGAAGGCGTCAATCAGCGCTTTGCCCTCGGGGCCGGCTTTTTCCTGCCATTCCTTGAGCATGGTGTCTCCCACCTTTTTCATATCGGCTTTGAGTGCGGCTGACGGGGGTAACACCTGCACGCCATTGGCTTTGAGCTTTTCAAGAGATTCGGTGTTGACACGCTTGCTGGCGGTCAGACCACGCGCTTCCGCTGCCAAAGCGGCCGTCAGCACGGCATCCTGGGTGGGTTTGTCGAGGGCCTCGAACGCCTTTTTGTTGACCAAGACCACGTTTTTAGGCAGCCAGGCTTGTAGGTCGTAGTAATACTTCAGACTCTCGTACAGCTTGCTGTCAACGCCTGTTGCGCCCGAGGTCATGGTCGATTCGACCACACCCGTGGCGAGCGCTTGCGACAGTTCTGCTGCTTGCACGGTGACGGGTTGTGCGCCCACCAACTCGGCAATGCGGCTGGTGGCCGGGCTGTAAGCGCGCCATTTGATGCCCTTCAGATCCGCCGCTGAATTGAGCGGTTTCTTGGTGTAAATTCCCTGTGGCGGCCAGGCCACGGCGTACAGCAGGCTCATGCCTTGCTCGGCCAGCTTCTTTTCGAGCATTGGCTTTTGCACTTTGTAGAGTTTGTTCGATTCGTCATAGCTGTCGGCCAAAAACGGCAGACCATCTGCACCGTAAATTTGCCATTCGTTCTGGAAATTGGCCAAAATGATTTCACCGGCCTGGGCTTGTCCGCCTTGCACGGCGCGTTTGATTTCGGGGGCTTTGAACAGCGCTGCGTTGGCGTGCACCGTGATCTTCAGCTTGCCGCCAGTGGCCTTGTCGATGTCATTGGCGAACTGCACCAGGTTTTCAGAATGGAAATTGGTCGCCGGGTAGGCAGAAGCCAAATCCCACTTGGTTTGGGCGCTAGCGATGCCGCTGGCCAGTAGCAAGGCGGTAACGGCTGAAGTCAATGCAAAAAGGCGACGCTTCATAAAAACTCCGATTGGGTTAAAGGGTATTTCAGATAGCTTGAATGTAATCTGCAATTATCAGGTTTAGGCTATGGTTTTCCCTAATCGTCGATAAATCATCAACAAATTGTTATTCAACTACCTACAATTCATTGATGCAACAAAGATGCCAACCTGGAGACCAGTGATGGTTACAAACGCTGCCTCGCCGCCCATCGTCTCATCTGCCCACCTCGTTTCACCCAAAAGTGCCGAAATGAGCGAGTTCGAGTTTGGCCTGATCGTGGCTGGCAACGCCTTTCACCGCTGGGTGGTGCACTGTATGAGTGCAGCCGGCCTGAAAGACCTGATGCCGCTGGATGTGCTGGTGCTGCACCATGTGACGCACCGGGCCCGCAACAAGCGTTTGGCCGACATTTGCTTCATCATGAACATCGAAGACACCCATTTGATCAACTACTCGTTGAAAAAACTGCAAGGACTGGGTGTTGTGGCATCCAGCAAGAGCGGCAAGGACGTGACCTATGCCTCAACCGATAGTGGGCTCGACTATGTGAACCGTTACCGCGCGATTCGCGAGTCGTGTCTGATCAATGCGCTCAATGCCGACGATGGCCTGAACCGCGACATTGGTGAACTGGCTCGCCTGCTGCGCTTGCTGTCCGGCATTTACGACCAGGCCGCACGTTCTGCGGCCAGCCTGTAATTTAAACATTTGAGCCCATCATGAGCACTCCCCATCACCAACGCTGGCAGTTCTGGATCGACCGGGGCGGTACTTTCACCGACATCGTTGCCAGAAAGCCCGGTCCCGACGGCAGCTGTTCACTGCTTACCCACAAGCTCTTGTCGGAAAACCCCGAGCAATACCGCGACGCTGCGGTGGCTGGCATCCGCCATTTGCTAGGACTCAATGACGGCGAGCCGGTCACGCCTGAGCTGGTTGAGTGCGTCAAGATGGGCACCACGGTGGCTACCAATGCATTGTTGGAGCGCAAGGGTGAGCCCACTTTGCTGGTCACCACCCGAGGTTTTCGGGATGCCTTGCGCATTGCCTACCAAAACCGCCCACGCCTGTTTGACCGCAACATTGTGCTACCCGAACTGCTCTACAGCGCCGTGATTGAGGCCGATGAGCGCATGGGTGCACATGGTGAAGTGATTCAATCACTCAATGAATCGCTATTAAAAGAAGAGCTGCTTACACAGTACGCACTAGGGATACGGGGTGTTTCAATTGTATTCATGCACGGCTACCGTTACACCGTACATGAAAAAGCTGCAAAGCGATTAGCACAAGAGATTGGCTTTACCCAAATCAGCACCTCGCACGAGACCAGCCCGATGATGAAGTTTGTGAGCCGGGGCGACACCACTGTGGTTGATGCCTACTTGTCACCGATTCTGCGAAGGTATGTGGAACAGGTGGCACAGGAGATGCCCGGCGTGAAACTGTTTTTCATGCAGTCTTCGGGCGGCCTGACGGATGCACACAGGTTTCAGGGCAAAGATGCCATTTTGAGTGGCCCGGCCGGCGGGATTGTCGGCATGGCACGCACTGCGGAGTTGGCCTTTGGCGGTAACGATGCCGCGATTGCCGGACCCATCAGGGTCATTGGGTTTGACATGGGAGGCACTTCGACCGATGTCTCACACTACGCCGGCGAGTTTGAACGCGAATTTGAAACCCAAGTGGCGGGCGTGCGCATGCGGGCCCCGATGATGAGCATTCACACCGTGGCAGCCGGCGGGGGCTCCTTGCTCAAATTTGACGGTGATCGCTTTCGGGTTGGACCGCAAAGCGCCGGGGCCAATCCGGGCCCGGCCAGTTACCGGCGCGGCGGTTCGCTGGCGCTGACCGATGCCAATCTGATGGTCGGCAAGGTGCAGCCGAACTATTTCCCCAAACTGTTTGGCCCGAATGCCAATGAAGCCCTGAGCTTTGAAGCGGCCAAGCTGGAATTCGACGTACTAGCGCAGCAAACCGGGCGCACACCGGAGGCGGTGGCCGAAGGCTTTATCAACATTGCCGTGCAACAGATGGCCAACGCCATTAAGAAGATTTCGGTGGCCCGTGGCTATGACGTGACCCGCTACACCTTGCAATGCTTTGGCGGTGCCGGTGGTCAGCATGCCTGCCAGGTGGCCGATGCCTTGGGCATGACGCGGGTATTTGTGCATCCGCTGGCCGGTGTGCTGTCGGCGTACGGCATGGGCTTGGCTGATCAAAACGTGATTCGGGAGCAAGCTGTCGAACTCAAGCTCGGTGCTGCGGCGGTGGCTGAAATCGCACAAACCTTGCAACAACTGGCCGCGAGCGCCAAAGACGAGTTGCTGCGCCAAGCCAGTGCCGGGTTGGTGGCTGTCGCGCAGCGGGTGCATGTGCGTTACGAGGGCAGCGACTCGGCCTTGATTGTGCCCTTTGGCACGCTGGCTCAGATTCAAACCGATTTTGAGACCGCCTACCGACAGCGCTTCGCTTTTCTGATGCCAGGACGGGCTTTGGTGGTGGAAGCTGTGTCGGTCGAGGCCGTGGTATCAGGTGATGCGCCGGCAGAGCCACGCTTGCCTACCTTTGCGGTGCGCGAGGTGCCGCGCCGCGAAACTGTACGCATGTACTCGGGTGGTCAATGGCATCAGGCAGCCCTAGTGGTGCGTGAGGATTTAAGACCGGGTGACGTGATCGCTGGCCCGGCCATCATTTCCGAGAAAAATGCCACCACTATCATCGAACCAGGCTGGTTTGCAACCTTAACGTCTTTCGACCATCTCATCCTTGATAGACGGGCACAGCGCGCTATTCAATTTGCAGCAGGAACAAGCGTGGACCCGGTCTTACTGGAGGTGTTTAACAACCTGTTCATGAACATTGCCGAGCAAATGGGCCTACAACTGCAAAACACGGCGCACTCAGTCAACATCAAGGAGCGCCTGGACTTCAGTTGCGCCCTGTTCGATGCTGCAGGTAACCTGATTGCCAATGCGCCCCACATGCCGGTACATTTAGGTTCAATGGGCGAAAGCATCAAGACCGTGATCCGGGAAAACGCTGGCAAGATGTTGCCCGGTGATGTGTACGTGCTCAACGACCCATACCACGGCGGCACCCATTTACCCGACATCACGGTGATTACGCCAGTGTATTTGAATGGCTCCGTCGGCACTGAGTCTGTCCAAGTGCCGGTGGCGACTTCGGCGGGCTCAGATCGAACGGACATGCCACTGTTCTATGTTGGCTCGCGCGGCCACCATGCCGACATTGGTGGCATCACACCGGGCTCGATGCCACCGTTTTCGACCTGCATCGAAGAAGAAGGCGTTCAGATCAACAACGTCAAACTGGTCGAATGCGGGGTGCTGCGCGAGTCAGAGATGTTGGCCCTCTTGCAAAGCGGCCTCTACCCTTCGCGCAACCCGCAGCAAAACATGGCCGACCTAAAGGCGCAAATTGCCGCCAATGAGAAAGGGGTGCAAGAGCTGCACAAAATGGTTAAAGAGTTTGGCCTGAAGGTGGTGCAAGCCTACATGCGCCATGTGCAAGATAACGCCGAAGAATCGGTTCGTCGCGTCATCACCCGCTTGAAAGATGGTGCCTTCACACTGGCACTGGACAATGGCTCACAAATCCAGGTCGCGATTCGGGTCGATGCGCAAAACCGCAGTGCCGAGGTTGACTTCACCGGCACATCAAAGCAGCAGACCAATAACTTCAACGCCCCCACGGCAGTCTGCATGGCAGCGGTGCTGTATGTGTTTCGGACCCTGGTCAATGACGACATTCCGCTCAACGCAGGTTGCCTCAAACCCATCAAAGTCATCATCCCTGCGGGCTCGATGCTCAACCCAAATCCACCGGCCTCGGTGGTGGCGGGCAACGTGGAGACCTCAAGTTGCATCACCAATGCGCTGTATGGTGCGCTCGGGGTGATGGCTGCCAGCCAGTGCACCATGAACAACTTTACCTTCGGCAATGACCAGTACCAGTACTACGAAACCATCTCTGGCGGCTCTGGCGCGGGCGCAGAGTTTGATGCTGCTGGTCATGTGGTGGGCGGCTTTAACGGCTGCAGTGTGGTGCAAACCCACATGACCAATTCACGCCTGACCGACCCCGAAGTGCTGGAGTTTCGCTTTCCGGTTCAGCTGCAAAGCTACGAGATTCGCGGCGAATCAGGCGGCGCGGGCCGCTGGCAGGGTGGCAACGGCGGTGTGCGCAGGGTAAAGTTTTTGCAGCCCATGACCGCCAGCATCCTGTCCAATGGCCGCATGCACGGTGCCTTTGGTCTGGCGGGTGGGCAGAGCGGTCTAGCCGGCATCAACCGGGTGCTGCGCGCCGAAGGCGCTGTTGAAGAGTTGGGGCATATTGGACAGGTGCAGATGCAACCGGGCGATGTGTTTGAAATCCAGACACCGGGTGGAGGCGGGTTTGGCGGGGTGAATTGATGGGTTGGCATCTCAAGGATTTCTGGTCCGGCTGTTTTCCGACAGCGCAACTGGACTTTTCAATTGCCACCCGTTCGGGTACTTCGCTTGAGTGAAATATACGCCGCACGCAACCGCCAAAAATTTGCGGCAAAGTGCCTGCCAAAACCTGACGGTCAGGCACTGCGTTAGGGTATCCAAGAGTTCACTGAATTAGTTTACTGTAAGAAATACCAGACTCAAATTAACCTGTGCCTATGGTGTAGCATTGCATGAGCCCTTGAACCGCTAGGGGTTGTAAAGTCAATTGCCCATGCCAACGTATGATCCCCCGCCGCAAGCAAGCGTTGAAAACGCCAGAAAATCTGCATCCGCAGCCAATCGGATCATCTTGATTTATGCAGCGTTTGCGAGTCTTTGGATTCTTGTTTCCGACAGTGTTGTTAGCTTGCTGTTTAGTGACCCCACTGTCATCAATCGTGTCAGCATAGTCAAGGGCTGGCTCTTTGTGGTCGTCACTGCGTTATTGCTCTACGGATTGATTCGAAGAATGCAAAATCAGGCGCGCAAGATCGCCGAGCGCGAATTGTTGGCTCATAAGGACCACGCAAATAGCGAACTGCGTATGCGTGCGCTGATTCAGGCTATTCCTGACCTGGTCTGGCTCAAGAACACTGATGGTGTTTACTTGTCATGCAACTCACGCTTCGAGCAATTTTTCGGCTCCCTTGAGGAAACAATTGTCGGCAAGACGGATTACGACTTTGTTGACAAGGAACTTGCCGACTTCTTTCGCAAGAACGATCAAGTTGCAATGGACAAGGGTGGTCCCAGCAGCAATGAAGAATGGGTAAGCTTCGCGTCTGACGGCCACCGTGAATTGCTAGAAACAACCAAGACCCCCGTTCACGATGCAAAGGGACAGGTCATCGGCGTTCTCGGTATTGGCCATGACATTACCGAGCGTAAAACAACAGCCAATAAGATTGAGCACCTTGCCTTCTACGATTCCCTGACGGATTTGCCAAACCGTCGTCTCATGCTCGATCGCCTGAATCAGGCATTGCCAAACAACGCACGCCACGGCCGCCACGGCGCACTCATGTTGATTGATCTGGACAACTTCAAGCAACTTAATGACACGATGGGACACGCCATTGGTGATCAACTGCTGGTTTCGGTGGCGGAGCGTTTGCGTCGCAGCACCCGCGAAGCTGACACGATTGCTCGCATGGGTGGTGACGAGTTTGTCGTGATTCTCGAGGGTCTTGATGGACATGAATTGGCCGCTATTCAGGCGGAACAGGTGGCCGCAAAAATATTGGCCAATCTGGCAGAACCATTTATTTTGAGCTTGGCGGATCAAGCAGGGGAGTCCGGCAAGCGCAGCTATCAATGCACCTCAAGCATCGGAATTGCCTTATTCAAAGACCAGTCTGTTTCGGCCGATGATCTGATGAAACGTGCCGATACCGCGATGTATCAGGCAAAAGCCGCCGGGCGCAACACCCTGCGTTTCTTCGATCTGGCGATGCAAAATGTTGTGTCTCAGCGCGCCGCCATGGAGGTTGATCTCAGAAACGCGCTCGATGCCCAGCAATTTGTCCTGCACTATCAGGCGCAAGTTGACTCGACTGGCCAGATTACTGGAGCTGAAGCTTTGGTGCGCTGGCAGCATCCCAAGCGCGGTTTGGTGGCACCAGCTGAGTTCATTCCACTGGCAGAAGATACTGGCTTGATTATTCCCCTCGGTCAGTGGGTATTGGAAACGGCCTGCCTTCAATTGGCCGTCTGGTCCAAGCAGGCTTATATGTCGCACCTCACTTTGGCAGTGAATGTCAGTGCCAGACAGTTTGGATTACCCGACATAGTGACCCAAGTGCTTGCGGTCATGAACAGCACGGGCACACCCCAAAACAGACTAAAACTTGAGCTGACTGAGAGTCTTTTGCTGGCAAACACGGACGATGTCATCAATAAGATGGTTGCCTTAAAGGCTAAAGGCATTGGCTTCAGTCTGGATGACTTCGGAACAGGCTATTCCTCATTGGCGTATTTGAAGCGTTTGCCACTGGATCAGCTGAAAATTGACAAGTCATTCGTTCGCGATGTTCTTACCGACTCCAACGATGCCGCAATTGCACGCACTATCGTTGCTTTGGGTATGAGTTTGGGCCTGGCGGTTATCGCAGAAGGTGTCGAGAGCGAGGCACAGCGTGAGTTTTTGGCGACAAATAACTGTCTTGCTTATCAAGGCTACCTCTTCAGTCGACCTTTGCCGCTTGCAGAGTTTGAAGAATTGGTAACTAAGGAAGCCATCATCTACCAATGACCTGAGGCAGCCGGCAGATCCTGAAGTTGGCTGACTGACCACAGGGTTAACCCGAGCAACAAAAGATCTTTTGCCAGAAAAAATGGAAAATAACACTTAAGATGTGTTTCCTGTTGCCTTGGCGCGATGAACGACACTTTTTGAATACCAGCTACTTTCGCGTCAAGAATTGCCAAAAAAATAGACTGCGCCACTCACCGTATTTCACCAATCAGAACCCAACAATCGCCATGTTAGACCGAACCTTAAGCACTCTGGATGCAGCCCTGCGCACCGTTTTTTCTTCTCACCGCAGCAGCCAGCCTTGCCCGACCGTGCCGGGCGAAGCCACGGAACTCTCGGACGCAGACAAAAAAGAAGCAGCAGCGCTGATGCGTGTCAACCACGTCGGCGAAGTATGTGCCCAAGCGCTTTACACGGCGCAGGCGTTCGCTACTAAAAATGAAGCACTCCGGGCCCATTTCTTAAAGGCTGGTGCCGAAGAAACAGATCACTTGGCGTGGACTGAGCAGCGCTTGAAAGAGTTGGGAGACCGCACCTCACTACTCAACCCGCTGTGGTACGCCGGTGCTTTTGGCATTGGACTGATTGCCGGGCGGCTGGGGGATCGGGTGAGTCTGGGTTTTGTGGTTGAGACCGAAAACCAGGTTGAAGCGCATCTGGACAGCCACATGAGCCGACTGCCGACGGGTGATCACGCCTCACGTGCCATCGTTGCGCAGATGAAGATTGACGAAGTGCGTCACGCCTTCAATGCCAAAGAACTCGGTGCACTGGACTTACCCACACCCGTGAAGGGTCTGATGAAAGCCGCCGCCATGGTGATGACGACGGTGG
>CAIYNH010000898.1 GCA_903927495.1 uncultured beta proteobacterium | reverse complement strand
GCCATCATCGCCCACCGTTTCTTCCATTAAGGCGAACAAATAGGTCGCCTTTTTTTGTTTTCGCACAGGAGAGTTAGCTCATGTTTGATTTTGTCCGCAAGCACACCAAGATCATGATGGTGTTGATGTTCTTGTTGATCATTCCCTCGTTTGTGCTGTTTGGAATAGACGGTTACAACCGAATGGGCAACTCTGATGTTTCTGTGGCTCGGGTTGGAGGAAATGACATTAGTCAGTCGCAATGGGACGCTGCACATAAATCCGAGTCCGACCGCATGCGTGCATCCATGCCGAACCTGGACGCAAAACTCTTGGATTCACCACAGGCGCGCTATGCCACGCTTGAGCAACTTGTGCGCGAACGGGTACTTAACTTATCTGCTGAAAAATTCAAGCTTCAAACCACAGATGCTCGATTAGCTAGATTTTTGCAGGAAGACCCCACCATCGCAGCGCTACGCAAACCTGACGGCAAGATGGATATGGAACGTTATCGCCAATTGGCAGCCAGTCAGGGTTTCACCCCAGAGGGCTTTGAAGGTAACGTGCGGCGTGAATTATCCAAGCAACAAGTTGAAGCAGGCTTAAAGGCATCTGGCTTTGTCACCTCCAGTGTGGCCGACGTGGCATTAAATGCATTTTTCGAAAAACGGGAAGTGCAAATTGTTAACTTCCTAAGCGCCGACTATTTAAGCCATGTCAGCCCTACTGATCCCGAGTTAGATGCGTTTTACAAAGCCAACCAAGCCTTATACCAAGCCAATGAACAGGCGCAGATGGAATATGTTGTTTTGGATCTTGAATCGGTAAAAAAATCTATTCAGATTACAGATGCCGATTTAAAGTCATATTACGATCAAAACTCGTCCCGTCTGAGTGGCAATGAAGAGCGTCGTGCCAGCCATATTTTGATCAATGCGCCAAAGGATCTTGCGGTTCAGGAGCGTCAAAAAGCGAAATCAGTCGCACAAGAATTGCTTAAATTGGTACGCTTGGCACCCGCGAATTTTGCCGATATTGCCAAGAAGAATTCTCAAGATATCGGCTCGGCAGCTATGGGCGGCGATCTGGATTTTTTTCAACGTGGCTCCATGGTGAAACCCTTTGAGGAAACCGTATTTGCCATGAAACAAGGTGACATCAGCGATCTAGTTGAGTCAGATTTTGGTTATCACATCATCAAACTTACGGGAATAAAGTCGCCAAAACAACGCAGTTTTGAAGAGTTGCGACCAAGTATTGAGGCTGATCTAAAAACCCAGCAGGCGCAGCGAAAATACGCCGAAGTTGCAGAACTTTTCACCAACACTGTTTACGAACAGTCTGATAGTCTCAAACCAGTGGCAGACAAACTGAAACTTGAAGTCAAGACCGCAACGATCAACAGGCATGCGGCAGATGGTGCCAAAGGTGTGTTGAGTAATGAGAAATTTTTGTCGGCATTGTTTTCGCCAGACACGATCAGTAAAAAACGTAACACTGAAGCGATTGAGGTAGCGGTAAACCAATTGATCGCAGGGCGTGTGGTCGTGCACAGTCCAGCCAGAACATTACCGTTTGCAGAGGTGAGCAGTTTGGTACGTCAACGAGTCGTCAGCGCTGGCGCGGTAAATCTGGCGCAAAAAGATGCCGGCGAAAAACTAGCGCTGTGGAAGAAGGCACCATCATTGACTGTCATGCCTCCTGCCGTTGTAG
>CAIYNH010000897.1 GCA_903927495.1 uncultured beta proteobacterium | reverse complement strand
TCCATCGGCAACCGCCGCTATGGCGGCCATGCCTGGCAAGCCTGAAGACTTGAATCCCAATCGAGCGGTGTATTTATTGCCTGCCGCGACCCAGTTCGAGACCAGTGGTTCGGTGACGGCTTCGAATCGTTCCCTCCAGTGGCGTGAAAAAGTGATTGAGCCTCTGTGGGAAAGCCGCAGTGACCACATGATCATGCAGCAGTTTGCCGTCAAGCTTGGTTTTGGTAAAGAATTGTCCAAAAATTACAAAATGCAAAAAGTGCATGGCATGGACGAACCGGTGGTGGAGGACATTCTGCGTGAAATCAATTCGGCCACCTGGACCATCGGCTACACCGGTCAAAGCCCTGAGCGTCTCAAAGCGCACATGCGCAACATGCATTTGTTTGACGTTAAAACCTTGCGCGCTAAAGGGGGCAAAGACAAAGAGACCGGCTATGACTTCACCGGTGACTATTTTGGTTTGCCTTGGCCGTGCTACGGCACGCCTGAACTCAAACACCCAGGTTCCCCCAATCTGTATGACACATCCAAGCATGTCATGGATGGCGGTGGTAATTTCCGCGCCAACTTTGGCGTTGAACGTGAAGGTGTCAATCTGCTTGCCGAAGATGGTTCACATTCGCTAGGTGCCGATATAACCACCGGTTATCCCGAGTTTGATCATGTGCTGCTGAAGAAATTGGGCTGGTGGACCGATTTAACCGAGGTCGAACAAAAGGCTGCGGAAGGTAAAAACTGGAAAACCGATCTGTCGGGCGGTATCCAGCGTGTGGTCATGAAGGTGCATGGTTGTCATCCGTTTGGCAACGCCAAGGCGCGTGCCGTGGTATGGAACTTCCCTGATGCCATCCCCAAGCACCGAGAGCCGCTGTACGGCATTCGCCCGGATCTGGTGGCCAAATACCCAACCCATGACGATAAAAAGGCGTTTTGGCGTTTACCCACCTTGTACAAGACGGTGCAAGACAAAAACATTGCCGACAAAGTGCATGAAAAGTTTCCTTTTATCATGACCTCTGGCCGTCTGACCGAGTACGAAGGTGGCGGTGAAGAAACACGATCCAATCCATGGTTGGCCGAGTTGCAGCAAGAAATGTTCATTGAGATCAACCCCAAAGTGGCCTCGAACAAGGGTATTCGCAATGGTGACCGGGCTTGGGTTTCTACCCCCACTGGTGCTCGTCTGAACGTGCAAGCTCTGGTGACGCCGCGTGTTGGGCCAGATACGGTGTTCATGCCGTTCCATTTTTCGGGTCGCTGGCAGGGCGCTGACATGCTGGCTTACTACCCGAACGGTGCCGCTCCCATCGTGCGGGGTGAGGCTATCAATACCGCCACTACCTATGGTTATGACAGTGTGACCATGATGCAAGAAACCAAGACCACGGTGTGCAACGTGGAACGTGCATAAGGAGAACAATATGGCCCGCATGAAATTTGTCTGTGACGCAGAGCGTTGTATTGAATGCAACGGTTGTGTCACGGCCTGCAAGAACGAGCATGAAGTACCTTGGGGCGTGAATCGGCGCCGTGTGGTCACACTCAACGATGGCGTGCCGGGTGAGAAATCGATCTCAGTGGCTTGCATGCACTGCTCAGACGCACCCTGCATGGCGGTATGTCCGGTCAATTGTTTTTATCGCACTGATGAAGGTGTGGTTCTGCACGACAAGGATGTGTGTATTGGTTGCGGCTATTGTTCCTACGCTTGCCCATTTGGTGCACCGCAATTTCCCAGTCAGGGCGTGTTTGGTGTGCGCGGCAAGATGGATAAATGTACATTCTGTGCTGGTGGACCTGAGGCCAATGGCAGCCAGGCCGAGTTCGAGAAATATGGGCGCAATCGTCTGGCTGAAGGCAAGCTGCCGGTCTGTGCAGAAATGTGCTCAACTAAGGCCTTGATCGCCGGCGATGGTGATGTGGTGGCAGACATTTTCCGCAACCGTGTGTTGCGCCGAGGCAAAGGTGCCGAAGTGTGGGGTTGGGGGACTGCTTACGGATCCAAACAAGCCGGTCAACCCGGCGTTGTTCCACCTGAAGGAGTCAAATCATGAAAATTGTTTTTTATGTACTGACCCTGACCCTCGGTTTGTTTGCTTGCGGTGAGAAACCCCAAGCGCTGGAAACCAATAAGCACGATAGTGCGGCTTATACGGGCACAGGCAAAGGTTTTGTTGTGAAAGACTGGAAGCAGGGCGACAAAACCAGTTGGGAATCACAACTGAAGGCGCGCGGTCAGTATGGTCAAAACGACTACAACCGCATGAACTGAGCAGGAGG
>CAIYNH010000896.1 GCA_903927495.1 uncultured beta proteobacterium | reverse complement strand
CCCAATGATTTCGGCACCATAGAGCCGAAAGCACTGGATGGTGGCCAAAAAAGTGGGGGCCTCGACAATCACCTTGTCACCCGGGGAGATCATGGTTTTTCCGATCAAATCAAGCGCTTGCTGACTGCCGGTAGTGACAATCAGGCCGTCAGGTGCTGCCGTTGCGCCTTTCTTGGCCATGAACCCGCTTATGGCTTCGCGCAGTGGCTGATAACCCTCAGTGGCACCGTATTGCAGCACCGGCCCAGGGTTGCCGGCCAGCACGGCCTGGCTTGCCTGCGCAATGCCTTGCACATCGAACAGGGCCGGGTCTGGAAACCCTCCGGCAAAACTGATGATGCCGGGCTTGCCCAGCAGTTTGAATAATTCCCGTATCGCAGAGGTCTCGATGGCATCGAGTCGTTGGGCAAATTGCATGGCAGAAAGCTCTCAGTTCAATTAAAAATAGGGGTATCAAGTCGAATGGGCAAAGTTCAGGCGCGAATTAGCCCCGAATTGGGGTAAATTGTCACTGATTCCAGGTCAACCTCAAACAGGAACTTCCATGTCCAGTCTTGATTCGTTTTTTGCCACCGTCAAATTGCCCTCAATCTCTGAGGTGGCCCACGCCTTGATCAAAACGCTCAACGATGAAAGCGCTGGCATCGCCGAAGTGCGCAACATCATAGCCAAAGACCCGGCCCTGACTGCCAAGTTGCTGCGCCTGGCCAACAGTGCCCAATTTGGCTTGCCGCGTGGCGTGGGCTCGCTCGATGAGGCCATTCAGATGGTGGGCATGAGCAAAGTGCGAAGCCTGTCTCTGGGGGCCTGCTTGAGTGACAAGTTTCCGGTTATACCGGGACTGAATCAAACGGCGTTCTGGCACAGCAGCATGGCCTGCGCCGGCTACGCTCAATGGTTGGCTGGGATGCTGGGCATGGATGCCCAGCAAGCCTGGCTTACCGGCATGATGCTGCGCCTGGGTGAGTTGCTGATTGGTCAGGCTGAACCCAAAACCCTGCTTGAAATTGAAAAACCACCGCATTTGCCGGGTGCGCGCTGGGAGCGTGAAAAACGGTTGATCGGTTTTTCTGAGGGCCAGATCATGGCTGAACTGGCGCGGCGCTGGTGTTTCCCGATGCAGATTGTGCAGGCCCTCGAACGCTCCTACGATCCCTTGGTCGAACAGGCATTTTCGCGTCTAGGAGCAGTCGTGAACTTGGCCGGTACGCTCGCCGATATTCTCGATGCCGGTCCGCTGGCTGTGGATGCCCTGGCCAAGGACGTGGTGAGTGCCTTGGGCCTGGATGTCATCGTGATGAAGACCAAATTTCCGAACCGGGATTCGTTCGTCAACGTTTTCTGAACGATGAACGCGCCGGCTGTTAACTGGTTTTTTACAACCCTCAGGTCAGCCAATCCCGAGCCCCAAACCGAGCTTGTATTTGCCAGTGTATTTGAGCTGCTGACAGCAGTGCTGCTGTCAGCACAGGCGACAGATGTCAGTGTTAACAAGGCCACTCGCACGCTTTTCTTGTTTGCCAACACGCCGCAAAAAATGTTGAACTTGGGCTTGACCGGCTTGGAAAGTCAGATTAAAACCATTGGTCTTTACCACAGCAAAGCGCGCCACCTGCTGCAAACCTGCCAAATTCTGTTGGAACAGCACTCGGGGCAAGTTCCGCGCACTCGTGCAGGCTTGGAAGCACTGCCAGGTGTCGGCCGAAAAACGGCCAATGTGATCCTGAACGTGGCATTTGGTGAACCCACCATGGCTGTGGACACGCATATTTTTCGTCTGGGCAACCGCACCGGGCTGGCTCCAGGCAAAACGCCCATGGCAGTCGAGTTGAAATTGCTTGAACGCATTCCTGCAGAATTCATGGAACATGCGCATCACTGGCTGATCCTGCATGGACGCTATGTTTGCCAAGCACGCCAGCCACTATGCTGGCAATGTGCACTTGCACCCGTATGTGACTTCCTGCCCAAGAACCGGCCCCAATAACTGCACGCACCTGGCTGTTGCGAAGTGATCGAGTTATTGGGTTTTTTCAGGCACAATCCAAACCACGCTGGAATAAAGGTTGATCCAGAGTAGTTCAACCTAACAAAAAAATATTAGTAATTCATGGGATCGAGCAAGTCGATCCGTCTTTAGCAGGGGTGGCGTGATGTATTACCTGAAATCAATCGGACTGATTCTGGCCTATGTGATTGCGGCCAAATTTGGGTTGGAGTTTGGTCGTGTTCACCAATCCGTGACCATTTTCTGGCCGCCCGGTGGCATTGCGTTGGCAGTTGTCTTGCTGGGCGGACTCCGCTACCTACCGGCGGTGGGTATTGCTGCTTGGTTGGCAGCCATGATAGTTGATCCTCCGGCACTGTTTGCCATCGGCTCAGCGACAGGTAATGTGCTGGAAACTTTTTTTGGCTACGTCTTGATCAAGCGCTTGAAGCACTTCAAACCCACGCTACCCCGACTGCAGGACTTGTTTGCCGTTACTTTGTTGGGTGGCATGGTGGCCTCCACGGCCAGCGCAATGGTCGGTTCCCTGGCGATGTTGGCGGCCGGCATGATCCCATCAGAGATATTACCCTCCGTGATGCTGCGCTGGTGGCGTGGAGACGTATTGGGCATTGCCTTTATTACGCCCTTAATTTTGTTGTTTGCCAGTCGCAGGCCTTACCTCTCGGCACGCGTCACGGTCATCGAAACGACAGCAGTGTGGGTCTGTGCCGCGATTGCTGGTCAAATGATCTTGCTGGGTTGGATTCCACCCGGTGTGAGGCTGGAGCGTGCGCCTGAGTTGGGTTGGATGCTCCCCGTTTTGCTTTGGGCGGGTCTGCGCACCGGGCGGCGTAACACCGCGCTGATACAACTGTTGTTCATCTCGCAATGCATCGCGAGCACCTATTTGAATGTTGGTTTTTTCGCCAACGAGTTTGAGCGCTATGGTCTAAGCAATTTCTGGTTTGCTGCGGTCATGATGTCGTTGGTCGGACTCTCAGTGGCAATTTTGATGGATGAGCGGCTCAAGGCCTTGTTGCAAACCAGCTTGCATGCCAAGATTTATGGATTGAGCAGCGATGGCGTGGTCATCGTCAATGCACTGAACCAGATCGTGTCGGTGAACCCATCCTTCGCCCGCATTACTGGCTATGAAGCGCATGAGGTGATCGGGAAAAACCCGAGTTATTACGCCTCAGGCCAGTACGATTCAGCATTTTATGAAGGCATGTGGGCCTCGATCCTGGAGTTTGGACGATGGGAAGGCGAACTTTGGAACCGACGCAAAAATGGCGAATTGTTTCTGGAGAAGCTCAGCATCCAAACTATCTGTGATTCGAACCAGCGCCCGGTGAACCGGATTGGAATCTTTGCCGACATCACCGAAAGCCGGGCCACACAAGACGCAGTAACCCATCAGGCACACCATGATTTTCTGACCAACCTGCCCAATCGCCTGTTATTCACCGACCGATTTCAGCAGCAATTGGCACTGGCACGCCGCCATGAGTCCCAATTTGGGGTGATTTACCTCGACATGGATGGTTTTAAAGAAGTCAACGACACCCATGGCCATGGCGTTGGTGACCAACTGCTGATCGCAGTAGCGCAGCGCCTGTCTGCCCTGGTACGTGAGATCGACACGGTCTGCCGTTTTGGTGGTGATGAATTTGCAGTGCTAGCCTCTGACGTGTCCCAAAGCAGTGACGTAACCGCTCTGGCCGACAAGATCCTAACTGCCTTGGCCAAGCCTTACACCTTGAAAGCCCACTCGGTGACAGTGACTGCCAGCCTCGGCCTTGCCATTTATCCTCACCACGGTCAAGATATGGAAACGCTGGTGAACGCTGCCGATGCCGCCTTGCTGCAGGCCAAGGAGGATGGAAAGAATGCCTGGCAATTGTCAGATTTTGATTTATCTGCCAGCGATCAGGCTGATGAGTGGGCCCAGAGGCAATCGGCCGAATAAGGTAACAGCAACAGAAATTTGACTAACGAACTAGGTTGTGCCAGCAACAAAAGTCGTCAAAAAATCCGGTTCAAAATGCCGCTCAATGTAGTCCGCAAGTCCATCAAAGACTGAGTCCAGCGTTGGCACCGGTTCTTTCAGGTTGCCGCCAAACAGCGCTTGCAGGGCCGACGGATCTTCAAAGAGTCCATGCAAATACAAACCCATGACATTTCCCAATCCGTTTTGCCAGGCCAAATCACCTGGCAATACGGCTCGCGCCAGATCACCAGCCTCTGCCATTGCGGGGTGCTGTCGGGTCGAACCCTGGTGAATTTCATAGCCCGACACCTTGACACCGGCCAACGCTGCCCACGGCGCGGCGACATCGACCTCGCCATGCACCCAGTCGCTGTCGCACTCCAACGCCGGTGCCGCTATGCAATCGTGAAAAGTGGCCTGAGTATGGCGAACAATTTTGTTTTTTTCAAACATGGTGACCAGCGGCAGCAGCCCCAAACCAGGCACATTGCCTTCAACGCTGTGGGGGTCAATCAGGGCCTCGCCCAGCATCTGCAGGCCAGCGCAAATGCCCAGTACCGCCCCGCCCTGCCCGGCGTGCCTGACAACGGCCGCATCTAGCCCCTGCTGACGCAACCAGATCAGATCGCCAATGGTGTTTTTGGAGCCCGGCAAGATGACCCAGTCATTGATATTCAAATCCGCTAACTGAGCCGGACTGCGCGCCCAAAGCAAACGCACGCCAGGAATATTTTTTAGCAGCTGAAACTCGTCCAGGTTGCTGATGCGCGGGTAGGCAATCACCGCCACCGTCAGCACCAATTCACCAGTTATCGTGCAATGCGCATCAAAAATGCCATCTTCTTCAGGCAGGCCGTGCCGCCACCACATCGGCAACACCGCCACGGTGGGGATGCCGGTCAAGTCTTGCAACATCTGCGGTGCCGGTGCCAGCAGTGCGGCATCGCCTCTGAACTTATTCAGCACAAAACCTTTGATCAGCCCCCGCTCGTTCTCGGGTAAGAGTGCCCACGTACCATACAAGTGGGCAAACGCACCCCCTCTGTCAATGTCGGTCACCAGCAAGCACGCGGCATTGCAATGCAGCGCAATGCGCATGTTGACGATGTCGCTGCTGTGCAAATTGATCTCGGCGGGTGAGCCTGCGCCTTCGATGACCAGCACATCATTCTCGGCACACAGCGCATCCAGCGCCGCAGCAATCTGCGGCCAAACCTGGCTACTGCGTTCGCGCCAGGGCAGAGCGGTCAGGTCGGCACTGACTTGCCCCAGCAACACCACTTGACTGTGAGTTTCAGCCTCGGGCTTGAGCAGCAGCGGGTTCATACGCACGTCCGGAACGGTTTTTGCGGCTAAGGCCTGAAAGTACTGGGCACTGCCAATTTCGCCTTGACCATTTTCGCTCGCGACAACACGGGCGTTATTGCTCATGTTTTGCGCTTTGAACGGTGCTACTTTCAGACCTTGGCGGGCGTAATGGCGGCACAAGGCCGTGGTTAACCAGCTTTTCCCCGCACCACTGGTGGTGCCCAGCACCATGATGCAACGGGCTTTTGGGGTATTAATCTGAATCATTCTTTAACCTGCAACAGGGTCCGTTACGAATGCATCAACATCAATAAAATGCCTTGAGAAGCCCATTTTCATTGCGTAACAAGCTACATTTAACATAGCAATGTTGAAGGCAAACGAGTTAGTTTTGACTTATTTATGGATGTCACCCATGCAGAGATACTTTATTTCGACGTAGTCGTCAATGCCGTGATGCGAGCCTTCGCGACCCAGCCCAGATTGCTTGACCCCACCAAAGGGAACGTGTTCGGTGGCCAAAATACCGACGTTGATACCGACCATGCCGTACTCCAGGGCTTCACTGACGCGCCAGATACGTCCGATATCGCGGCTGTAAAAATAGCTGGCCAAGCCAAATTCGGTGTTATTGGCGGCATCCACCGCCTCTTGTTCGGTGTTGAATTTAAACACCGGAGCAAAAGGACCAAAAGTTTCTTCTTTGGCGCAGAGCATGTCAGCGGTGGCATCGGCGACAACAGTAGGTTCAAAAAACTGTCCTGACAAACGCTTGCCACCGACCAGTAAACGAGCACCTTTAGCAAGCGCATCTTCTACATGGCGCTCTACTTTTTGTAGTGCTGACTCTTCAATCAGCGGGCCTT
>CAIYNH010000895.1 GCA_903927495.1 uncultured beta proteobacterium | reverse complement strand
GCGGGGTTTTGTATTTCCCTTTTAGGCAATGGTTGTGGCGGTTTTTGCTTAAACGCCATGAAACCAACATTGAGCAATTGTTGCCTGAAATTTCAAAAATCACTTTTATGGTTGATCTCACGGAGCAAGAGGCAGCCTGGTCGGCACTGCTACGGCGATTGTTTAAACCGCTTGATACAGCGCGCAGTCATGGTGACACCGAACTGGCCGAGGTGCGTGAAGATGGACTGGCTTTGCAGGTTCCACAGTGTGGCGACATTCCCGCACAAAGTTTGAAATATGCCGGGCACGGAGCACGCCTGTTTTCGTCACGCGATGCGCAGTTTGCATCAGCTCTGTGCCATTTGATGGGAGAAATGACGAGCGGGCGCAGCCGTTATGAGTTAGGTGTCGCGCAGGAGCGCTTGCGCCTTGGACGTGATTTGCACGACAACATTGGTGCACGTCTGCTCAAGTTGATTCACCAGTTGCGGGGCACGCCAACCGCCGAAGTCGCACGCGATGCAATGAAAGACCTGCGCACCGCCATTGCAGCCCTAGATGCGCAACCGGTTCCGCTGACCGATGCGCTGGCAGATTGGCATGCTGAGGCGGAAGGTCGTTGTGAGCCGGCTCAGTGTGAGTTGCTCTGGCTTCAGCCCGAAGACTTGCCGTTGCGCAAACTTGCACCGCGCACCAAAGCCAGCCTTGAATCGGTGGTGCGCGAGATCATCACCAATGCGCTTAAACATGCAATGCCAAATCTGATTGAGATAGAAATTCAGTTTGACCCATCGCAAAATCTTCTCAGTCTGAGCGTGACCAACAACGGCGCTGTAACTGATCCTCTGGCTTGGAAAGATGGCTATGGCTTGCGAAATATGCGTGGTCGCATGGATGAAATTGGCGGCACTTTGCGCATTGAAGCAAACGCTGATTTGGTCTGTTTAACCCTCTGCATCGCACTGCCATGAAGCAAGCCCTGATTCTTGAAGACATGCCCGAATCGCAAGAGATGCTGCGCGAGGTGGCACAGGCTGCGTTTCCCGGCATCTGTGTGCGTTGCGTGGCAGATGTGGCGAGCGCGATGCGCTTGATCCAGCACTTTCACTTTGACCTGGCACTGGTTGACCTGGCACTGCCGGACGGCGATGGCACTGCAGTCGTGCAGGCGATAGCGTCGCGGTTTTCGGATTGCATAATTGTTGTTGCCTCCTTGTTTGACGATGATGGTCATTTATTTCCGGCCTTGCGGGCGGGGGCTCAGGGTTATTTGCTGAAAGAACAAACCACTGAACAACTGATCACGCAGTTGCGGGGTATCCAGGCTGGCGTGCCACCGTTGTCGCCGTCTGTTGCCCGCCGCCTGATGCGCCATTTTCATGAATTTGACAACATTGAACCGAAGGAAGCACTACCCGAAACCAGCCTCACACCGAGGGAGCAAGAAGTTCTTTCACTGTTGGCTAGCGGTATCAGCATTGCCAAAATTGGTATGGCGTTGAACATTTCACGGTTCACTGTCGGTGATCATGTGAAAAACTTGTACCGCAAGTTAAACATCACATCCAGAGCTGAAGCTGCTTTGCAAGCTATAAACAGGGGTTTACTGCAGAAAACGACGCGCAGCTGACTCGAAGATTCAGAGCCCACGTTGCCAATCGGCGCGCAGCCTGGCCGAGCTTGGCTGTGAGATGGCTTGGTGCACTTCAAGCACAAGGCGGTCTTTTTCTGCACCCAGCACGCCTTTGAGCACCAGCCAGTTGGAGGCGTGGTCGCTTCTGAACACAGTTCGCTTGAGCTCCAGTGCCTGCAGAAATTGGGCCATCTCGGCAAACAACTCTTGTTGATTGAGCGGCTCCCATTGGGAAAAGTGTTGCCGAAAGCGGGCCTCGCCCTGGGGGAAACTGACCACCAGCGTGGCCAGAAATTCGGGTTGGGTCAAATTCACCAGCAAGGCAGAGTTGGTGGCATGCTGCTTTGAGAGCAAGCGACCACCGAGCCCGTTCAGCAGCATCACCGAGCGGCTGATGCCGGCCTCGCCCAACTTGTCCAAGGCCGCGCGGGTGGATGCCAGGGTTTCGCCTTTGCTGACTTTTTCCAGCACCTCATCATCACCTGACTCAGCGCCAACATAGGCCAGTGACAAACCGGATTGGCGCAGCTCTTGCAGTTCCTGCACGGTCTTGTTGCGCAAGTTGCGCGGCAGGCAGTAACTGGAAATGCGCCGGACCTTGGGCAAGTGCTCCCTGATTGCCGCCAGTAGCGTCATGAGGCGGCGAGTGGACAGCGCCATGGCATCGCCATCACCCAAAAATACCCGCTGCACCTGGTTTGAATATTGTTCACCACAACGGCGGATGGCATCCAGTATTTCTGTTTCATCACGCACAGAAAACTTTTTTTGCGGCGCGGTGTACATCTCGCAATACGTGCATTTGTTCCACGAGCAGCCGTTGCTGACGGGCAGGATCAGTGACTGGGCTTCACTGGGTGGACGAAACACCGGGTCGATATAGCGGATGGGAAACATGCGATTTACTTTACAGCGTGCTGGCCGGCCCCTTGCAGCGCGCCAGACAGCAGGCGAGTCACGCCAGGTTGACCCAACTGTACCGCCTGTACCAGTCCATGGGCGACATCTTGGGCCGAAATTGAGCGGTAGTTGGCGGGTATGAGGGGTTTGAGCAGGCGGGTGACGGCCAGACCGATGACTTCACCCAAGCGGCCGGGCTGGTTCAGGGCTTCACGGTCGCCGGCCAGCATGGCAGGGCGCGCAATGACCAAGGTTTTGAAGCCCATGGCGGCCAGCGCCTGTTCCATCTCGCCTTTCACCTGACTGTAAAAAATGCGCGCAGCCGGAGCTGCACCCATGGCACTGACAACTCCTAATCTTGTAGCGCCTTGCGCCCGTGCAGCAAGCGCCAGGGCCACTACAGCTTCAAAATCTATAGCCCGAAAAGCACTCTGACTGCCTGCCACTTTGATGGTGGTGCCCAAGGCAATGTAGACATCGTCAGCGTTGGGCAACTGGCCAAGAGCTTTGAAGTCCAGCACATGCTGGATCAGTTTGGGATGTGACAAAGTCAGCTTGCGGCGCCCCACACTGTGCACCACCTGGCAGCTTTTGTCGGCCAGCAGTGCGGCAAGGATTTCCTGCCCGACCATACCCGTGGCACCTGCGAGCAGGACGACCCGACCGGTCGGGGCTGTAGCTGTCTCCATGGCGGTCTCCGTTTCATCGTCAAAAATCTAACCACGGCACACGCCGCGTCGGGCCATCATAGCCAAAGAAGATGTTGACCGTCGACTCGCAATGGCAGGTCACCGCAAGGTGTCTGAAGGTATTACCCAATCCGTCGTGCATCAATAAGTCAGCCCACCGGCAACCGGCCTCATAGGGCTGTTTAGCTCCCCTTTCGCCCGGCGAGGCGAGAGGGGCTGGGGGAGAGGGGGGCAAGTGCCTAAAAACCACAACGCAGAACTGACAAAACACAGTCAACAGTTCAACCCAACAGGTTGTGACTTCAATTCAGCAGTCCAAAGCCAGCAACCTGCTGCGTTTCAGTAGCTCCGAAGATAAATGTTAAATAGGCTCTGACAGCTTAATGGCATGGCACAGAGCACTATC
>CAIYNH010000894.1 GCA_903927495.1 uncultured beta proteobacterium | reverse complement strand
GGCATCCATATCGTGCTCAATCAGCAAAATACCGTATTTGCCCTTGAGCTTTTGTAACAGCTCGACCATCATCGCCGACTCGCCGTGGCCCATACCCGCCATCGGCTCGTCTAGTAACAGCACCTTGGGTTCCATTGCCAGTGCCATGGCAATTTCAAGCTGGCGTTGCTGGCCGTAAGATAACTCCATGGCGTATTTATCTCGCCCTTTGGAGAGTCCCAGCATGTCAATCAAGGTATCGGCCCGGCTCGTCAACTCCACGGATTCCACCGCGGGATTCCAAAATCGATAGGCATGTCCACGACAGCCCTGCACCGCCAGAATGACGTTTTCAAGTACCGTGAATTGTGGAATCACCGATGTAATCTGGTATGAACGTCCAATACCCGCTTGCGCTCTCTGGGCCACGCCCAAGCCATTCATGGACTGTCCCATCAACTGAATGTCTCCACTGTCGCTGATCACTTCGCCGACAATTTGGCCAATTAAGGTGGTTTTCCCGGCACCGTTGGGACCAATAATGGCATGAAGCTCGCCGGGCATGATGTCCAGATCTACCTGATCCGTTACTGTCAAACCACCATAGCGCTTGAACAGACCACGTATGGAAAGCAAAGCTTGCATGACTTAGTGCCCTTTCTTTCTGCTGGGCCCATCGCTAAGCAGTCCCCACAAGCCGTCTTTAAGGAACAACACGATCAGAATAATGATCGGACCCATGATGATCATCCAGTGCTCCGTCATGGCCTTCAGTCCTTCTTCCAACAACATGAACACGGCGGCTCCAATGACCGGCCCCACAAGTGTTCCGGCACCGCCAAGCAGCACCATGACAATGAGCTCCCCAGATACTGTCCACGCCATATAGGCAGGGGAAGCAAAAGCAGTGAGGTTAGCCAAAAAATACCCGGCCACCGCACATAACTCCGCCGACAGGACGTACCCGACTAGGCGATAGCCGAGAGGCGCAGTGCCGACGGCACGCACCCGGGGTTCGTTAAACCGCGTGGCGCGCAGTACCAGTCCAAAGCGCGAATTAATGACACGCCCAAACACCACCAGCGAAAATGCCAGTGCTGCCAGCATCGACAAATACAACGCAGTTTTGTTGGCAGTGAGTATGCCAAAGCCACTTAGCTGCGCGATAGTCATGCCTTCGTCACCTCCGTATTGTTTGAGTCCAACAAAAACGAAGAACAGCATTTGCGCAAATGCCAGTGTGATCATAATGAAAGCAATGCCCTGCGTACGCAGCGAAATAAGGCCCACGGGGATCGCTACTAGCGCCGTGACTGCACCTACCGCAAGCAGATGCACAAGGCCGTTTTCGACACCATGGCGTGACAGAATCGCCATAGTGTATGCACCCAGCCCGATATACATGGCATGGCCCAAACTGACCATGCCGCCATAGCCGAGCGCAAAGTTAAGTCCCACGGCAGCCATGGCAAACACAAGCACACGCCCAAACAGCGTCAGGGCATAGGCGTCTCCGGCTTGAGCCGAATACACAGGCACCAGTAAAAACAATATCGACAGCACAACGGTGATCCCGATGCGCAACTTGGATTTATAGCGAGCAAAACCGCTGAGCCGTCGCGCTGCTTGAATATGCGTAGTCATTGAGGCACTTTTCAACGATTTTTTACAGGGAAAAGTCCATCGGGCTTGATGGCAAGAATGATAGCCATCAGCACGTAGACAGAAAGAGAGGACAGTGCCGGTCCGAGCGTATTGGCAGTTTCCGCATCAAAAGACTGGCGTAGCACAAAGGGCATCACGGTGCGCCCCAAGGTGTCTACCATGCCTACTACCAGCGCGCCCAAAAAAGCGCCGCGGATGGAGCCAATGCCTCCAATAACAATCACCACCAGCGTAGTAATCAGGATCGAGTCGCCCATGCCTGGTTGAACCGACAGAATAGGCCCGACCATGCCACCCGCCAATCCAGCCAGTCCAGCACCCAATGCAAAGATGAAAGTATTGAGCCAACCGATGTTGATACCCAGTGCCGATACCATGGTACGGTTGCTGGCGCCAGCCCGAATAAGCATACCAATACGGGTGCGTTCAATCAGCAGGTATAGACCCAATGCCACTGCCAGGCCAACACCGATGATGAGCATGCGGTACAGAGGATAGTTCATTCCGAACAGAGAAATGGAATTACCCAGTGTCTCTGGCAGGTCCATAAAAACCGGAGATGCACCCCAAATCATGCGTGCTGCCTCATTGGAAAACAGAACCGCACCAAACGTTGCCAGCACCTGATCCAGATGATCGCGCCGATG
The DNA here is from genome assembly GCA_903927495.1 of uncultured beta proteobacterium. Taxonomy (GTDB): domain Bacteria; phylum Pseudomonadota; class Gammaproteobacteria; order Burkholderiales; family Burkholderiaceae_C; genus Rhodoferax. The sequence goes on along the minus strand of CAIYNH010000894.1, from coordinate 1,050 downwards.
CAGCACGAAAAAGCCAAACCTGTCCACTAGCGCCCCCAGCAGAAATGCGCCACCAAATGCTGCTGCAATTGCGAGCAAAAAAGAACCACTGGTGTTGTAGGCGGTGGCACCAAAATAGGCCCCGAACATGTACAGTGAACCGTGCGCGAGATTGATGAAGCTCATAATCCCGAAAACCAGCGTCAGTCCTGCCGCCATTAGGAACAGCAGAACACCGAACTGGAATCCGTTCAGTGCTTGGATAAGCAGTAGTTCGGGGCTCATACCAGCTTTGTTTTATTTACATTCAGCTGCGTAGACGTCCTGATGCGATTTCAGCACTGTGGCTACTGTCTTAAGGGACACGCGACCGCCTGCATCTTTAGCGACTTCAAACGCGTAGAAGTCCTGAATCGGGAAACCATTCGCACCAAACTTATAGCTGCCACGCAAGGATGCGTAATCTGCTGCACGCAGTGCGTCACGCAAAGCCTTCTTGTCCGCTACGTTGCCCTTTGTCTTCTTGAGCGCGCTATCGATGAGCAAAGCTGCTTCGTAAGATTGCGCGGCATATTGCGAAGGAATGCGGCCATAGGCTTTCTCAAAAGCTGCGGTAAACGATTTGCTGGTTGTGTTTGCGAAATCGGGCCCCCAGAAGGTCGCCGCGTACACGCCTAAAGCAGTTTCCTTCAACGCTGGCAAAGTTGAGCCATCTACAGTGGATACGGTCAACAACGGGATCTTGCCCAGCAAACCAGCTTGCTTGTACTGTTTGATGAAGTTCACACCCATACCGCCAGGGAAAAAGGCATACACCGCATCTGGAGCTGCCGATTGCAACTGGGCCAGTTCGGCGGAGTAGTCGGGCTGATTGAGTTGGGAATACACCTCGCCAGCAATGGTGCCCTTGTAAATGCGATGAAACCCGGCAATCTGGTCGCGTCCAGACTGGTAGTTGGGGGCCATCAAGTACATCTTTTTGAACCCCTTATCCATGGCGAATTTGGCAATGGCTTCAGCTTGATTGTCGTTTTGCCAAGAAGTAAAGAAAAAGCCCTTGCTGCATTGCTT
>CAIYNH010000893.1 GCA_903927495.1 uncultured beta proteobacterium | reverse complement strand
GAGACTGCGCTACGCCAATAGCCACCATTGCTGACAATTTGCTCTCATAACTTACCCATTCCTGAAAAGCCCCCTACAACACAGCGTAACCATATGCCGACCGCTGGCGTGGCCCGTTGCATCAGTAGTGGCCTCGGTTGTTTGAACAGTGTTCCCCGACTTTTAAGTGGACTCCGGGCGGCTTGCCAAAGGTGCAGAGTTATCCACGGCGGCGAGCGTCGCTTGCGACGAGCGCAGAGCCGCGGTGGGTAACTCGGGGCGCACCACGAATTTCATTCTACGCAGCCTCGACCAGTTTGGGCAGCAACTCCTGATAGACCGTGTCGGGCGTTGTGCGATCCAGACTTGAATGCGGTCTCTCAGAGTTGTACCAGTCAAAGTATTGGGCAATGTTGGCCCGTGCGGCTCCCACACTGTCATAGGCCATCAAGTACACCCGCTCGTACTTCACACTGCGCCACAGCCGTTCAACAAACACGTTGTCCCGCCAGGCACCCTTGCCATCCATGGAGAGCTTGCAGCCCTGCTTGAGAACGGCCATCGTGAATTCTTCCGCCGTGAACTGACTGCCCTGATCCGTATTGACGATTTCCGGCTTACCGAACTTGGCAAACGCTTCCTCAATGATCTCCCTGGCATGGCACGCCTCCAGCGTAACAGCGACCTTGTGGGTGAGGACACGGCGACTGGCAACGTCCACCACCGCCGTGAGATACACAAAGCCACGGGCCATGGGAATGTAGGTGGTATCCAACGCCCACACCTGGTTGGCCCGTACGATGGATAAGTTGCGCAGGAGGTACGGATAGATCTTGTTGCCAGGGCAGGCTTTGCTGGTGCCGGGCTGAGGCGCCAGTGCTTCAATGCCCATGCGACGCATGAGTGTGCCGATGTGGCGTCGTCCAACGTGAATGTCCTCGCGGGCGAGTTGGTCGCGCAGCATGCGCGCACCCATGAATGGATGCTTCAGATGCAGTTCATCAAGGCGGCGCATCAGAGCCAAGTCAGCCTCACTGACGGGCTTGGGCAGGTAGTACACCGAACCACGGCTGACTTTGAGCAGCTTGGCCTGCTGGATAACTGGCAACTGGTGGCTTCGGTCGATCATGGCTTTGCGCTCAGCAATCCCGCTTTGGTGAGCGCGTTGGTTAAGAAATCCAGCTCCAATGCCTGCTGGCCGATCTTGGCGTGTAGCGGCACCAGATCAACCGGGGCTTCAACACCTACGGCGCCACCAAAGACGTTGGCAGCATTCTCAAGTAGCTGGTTCTTCCAGTCGCTGATCTGATTGGGGTGCAACTCGAACTGCTTGCACAGTTCAGCCATCGTCTTGTCCTCACGCAAGGCGGCGAGGGCCACGCGCGCCTTGAATGCCGGCGTATGCGTACGACGTGTGCGTCGTGCTGATTTCTTCACCATCGAAAACTCCTGTCTGTTCAGCCGTCCACGGCCGGACTTTATGCCCAGAGTTTCCACTTAAAGAATTGTTCAGATTTGCGCAGCCACTTCTGACAGCCATGTGTCTGGACCGCATGTAATCAATAATTTGTTCAGCAAGCCAACAGATAAAAAAATTCTTTTGAAAACTGCAAACTTTGTTACAGTTTGGCCCCGCCGGTCCTTAGTTCCAATTCGATTTCAGCT
>CAIYNH010000892.1 GCA_903927495.1 uncultured beta proteobacterium | reverse complement strand
TGCCCCACGCCACCGTGATTCCCCGCGACGTGATTGAACGCTCACAAGCCATTGATCTTCCAACACTGTTGTCGAGCGAAGCCGGGTTTCAGTTCACCCAGAATGGTGGCCGTGGCACCGTGTCCAACCTGTTTTTGCGCGGTAGTGCCTCACTGGGGGTGTTGGTACTGATTGATGGCGTACCAATGACCAAGCAAGACACTACCGGTTCGATCAGCCTGGAGCACATCATGCTCGATCAGGTCGAGCGTGTAGAAATTGTGCGCGGCAATGTCTCGGCCATTTACGGCAGCGGTGCTATTGGTGGTGTGATACAGGTGTTCATGCGTAAAGGGCAAGGTAAACCTGCCGGTTTTGTTCAACTGGAGGCTGGCTCCTACGGTTCTCTGCGTGCTGTTGCCGGCATCAGCGGGCAAACCGGTGACACCCGATTCGCGCTGGGTTTGGGCAAACACAGCACTGAGGGGTTTTCTTCTATGAGTGCCAGCCAGTTCCCCAAGGAAAACCCGGATGCCGACGGCTACACCAACACCAACTACAACCTTGCACTCTCACATGAAATCGCCAAGGGGCAAACGCTGGGTTTGCGGGCGCAGGGCAATGATGGCCATTTTGATTTCGACGGTGGCGGTTTCGGTTCAGTCACTGATGTTTACAAAGGACGAAACACCAACGACACCTGGTCGCTATACAGCCACAACCAGGTCTCACACAGTTGGCGCAGCGAGCTGACTTTCAGCCAGGGTCGTGAAAAGTCAATTTACGATGCAAAGTTGACAGCCTTTCCGTATGACAGCGAAGCAGTGACCGGCAGCCGCACGGTGAATTGGACCAACTCGGTAGCTGTTGGTGACTGGCTATTGACCGCAGGTGCCGAGAACCAGCAGCAGACGATTGACGCAAGCGACAGTACAGCCACCAAGCTCAACCGCGAGCGCAACGTGACGGCCTGGTTTGCCGGTGTCTCAGGTGCGCTGGGTGCGCATTCGATGCAATTCAATGTTCGCAGTGATAACCCTGCTGGCCTGGACGCACAAACTACCAGCTACCTGGCTTATGGCTTTGCCATAAGCCCCAGTTGGAAATTGATCGGCAGCACATCAACAGCGTTTAATCTGCCACCTCTTGGATATTTGTTCGACCCTTTTTCTGGCAACCCGGCCCTAAAACCTGAAACAGCGCGTTCACACGAATTGGGTTTTCAATGGGCCCAAGGCACGCAAGTGACGCGTGCCACGGTTTTTTCGACCCGTGTCTCGGACATGATGTTGTATGACTTTGCAACCTTTGCCTTCAACAACATCAGCGATGCATCCAACGAGGGACTCGAGGTGAGCTACAGCGGCAAATTCGCTGCAACCGATATTCGCGCCAGCCTGACGCAGCAAAACCCAGTCAACGAGAGCACTGGCACGCAGCTCATTCGCCGTGCCAGGAGCATGGCTTCTTTGGGTGCATCCTTGCCCTGGGGGGCTTGGACGCTGGGGGGTGACCTGCGGTACACCGGTGAGCGTCCGGATATCACCGCGCGCCCCATGCTAAATTCCTACAGTTTGGTCAACTTGACGGCTCGTTACCAGCTAACCCCCGAGTTGGCGCTCACTGCCCGCTTAGACAACCTGTTTGATAGCCAATACCAAACCGCCTACGGTTACAACCAGTCAGGTCGAGCTGGGTACGTCGGAATGGTCTGGAAACAGAAATAAGCACGGACGCAAGCGATGGCAGCTGTTTTGACAGACGCAGCGAAGTACCCTGGCCGAACCAGGCGAATCGGGTTCTCAGCACAGCAATTCAAGCCGCAGCGTGCCTGGGAGGCGGAATGCAGGGCTTTGAGCACCTGTCTGCTGCGTTTCACGGTCAGTCTCGCATTGACGCTCTGCGCTACTGCGGCACAGGCCATTCAGGTAACAGACGACCGTGGCATCTCGGTTTCCTTTGCCCAGCCCCCGCAGCGTATCGTCAGTCTGCTGCCGTCGTTGACCGAGACCGTCTGCGCGCTCGGCCAATGCGGCCACCTGGTCGGCGTGGACGAACACTCCAACTACCCCGAAAGCGTCAGAATCCTGTCGCAATTAGGTGGCGGCTTAGACCCCAACATTGAAGCCATTGTGGCGCTCAAGCCCGACCTTGTGCTGATGGCCACCTCGTCACGCGCGGGTGACCGACTGCAGTCACTGGGTATCAAGGTGGTGGCCTTGGAGCCCAAAAGCCACGCCGATGTCAAGCGCGTGCTCGACAAAATAGCCCGACTGCTGGCAGTGCCTGATTCCGGGCACATTTGGCGCACGATCGATGCGGCATTGATAGCGTCAGCCGGGGCTCTGCCAGTCAATATCGGCAACACGCGGGTTTACTTTGAGGTGAACCGGGCACCCTATGCTGCCGGTGAAAGCTCGTTTATTGGTGAAACTTTGACTCGATTGGGTGTCAAAAACATCGTTCCTGCCAGCTTGGGGGCATTTCCCAAGCTCAACCCCGAATTCGTGGTACGGGCCAATCCCGACGTGATCATGATTGGCGACCGAAATTACACCGGCATGAACGGACGGCCTGGCTGGTCGCGTATTCATGCCATTAAAGAAGGTCGGATATGTGTTCTGACAGCGGACCAAAATGATGTGGTGGTGCGACCCGGGCCGCGAATGGCCGAAGGGGCGCGCATCATGGCTCAATGCTTGCTGGGCAAACTTGACATGAACTCAAGCTTTACCCATGAATGAAGTAACCGACCAACGCCGCAAATCGACCCTGCTGGTGCTGGGATTGCTGGCGACTGGACTCGTCATGCTGCTGCTAGGAGCCAGCGTCGGCAGTACCGGTTTCGAGAGCATGCTCAAAGCCTGGAGCGACCCCATTGCATTGCAAATCGTGTGGGACATCCGTCTGCCGCGCACTCTGGGTGCTTGGGCCGCAGGTGCGCTATTGGGCTTGGCTGGAGCTGTAGCGCAAGGGCTGTTTCGCAACCCGCTGGCGGACCCTTATTTATTAGGCAGCGCCTCGGGCGCTTCGCTGGGCGTAGCACTGGCACTGGTGCTATTGGGTGTAGCGCCATTTACCGCAAATTGGCTTGTCCGCTTGGGGTTAACTGGAGCGGCGTTCATCGGCGCTGTGGGCGCGGTGATGTTGACGCTGATGCTGGCGCGCGGCGTGCAGCACACCTTGCGCTTGCTGTTGGCCGGCGTGATTGTGGGCGTGGTGCTGGGAGCCATGACTTCACTGGTGATGTTGATGGTGCCCGAGGTCATGCAATCCATGCAGGCTTTCATGCTGGGAAGCACCGGTTTTGTTGGCTGGACAGCCTGGATCATGATGGTAGGGGTGTGGACCG
>CAIYNH010000891.1 GCA_903927495.1 uncultured beta proteobacterium | reverse complement strand
CGCTCAACAGCAACGATCTGATGCGGGCTAAGGTGATTTGATGGCACCAGCACTCAACTACCCCGCAGAACTGCTGCTCAAAGCACAAGGCGTTCAAGTGGTTTTTCTTGATGTAGATGGCGTTTTGACCGACGGTGGCCTGTATTTTTCAGACGCTGGGGAAACCCTCAAGCGCTTTCATACGCTGGATGGCCAAGGCCTGAAACTGCTGCAACGCGCGGGCATTACGGTGGCAGTAATCACTGGGCGCGATTCCAAGCCCTTGCGCATGCGCTTGACCGCCCTGGGGATCGAGCATGTTTTTTACGGCACCGAAGACAAACGCCCTGCGGCAGAAATCACCCTTAAAACACTTGGACTAGATTGGTCGCAAGCCGCTGCCATGGGCGACGACTGGCCCGATTTGCCGGTCATGTCGCGTTGCGCCTTTGCCTGTGCGCCCGTCAATGCACAACGCGAGGTAAGCGCCAGGGCGGATTACGTGACAACGGCACGGGGTGGCGAAGGTGCCGTCAGGGAGTTGTGTGATCTGCTCTTGATTGCGAGCGGAAAATACGCACAATTGCTGGCGCAGTTCGCATCATGATAACGATCCTACGCCAGCTCTGGGATCGGCTGACGCTGTACCTGCCGGTGCTACTGATGGGTTTGTTGGCCATGACGACCTATTGGTTAGTACGCAGCACACCCCAGTTGGTCGCACCTGAAGCAACGGCACAGGTGCGACACGAACCGGACTATTTCATGCGCAAGTTTGCGGTCAAGACCTTCGATGCCAGCGGTCGTCTGAAGAGTGAGGTCAGCGGTGGCGAGGCACGCCATTTCCCGGACACCGACACGCTTGAGATTCTGCAGGTCAACATTCGCTCGTACGACGAAATCGGCCACCTGACCACGGCCACGGCCAGTCGAGCCATCACCAACGGTGACGCTTCTGAAGTGCAATTGATCGGCCATGCCCAGGTGGTGCGTGCGGCCACCCTTGACAAGAACGGGCAGGAGCGACCGGCTTTAACCTTTACCGGCGAGTTTTTGCATGCCTTCATGAACTCAGAGCGCCTCAAATCACATAAACCGGTCGAACTCTCGCGTGGCAAAGACCGATTTACCGGCGACAGCATGGAGTACGACAACCTGGAGCGCATTATGTTACTCAAAGGGCGCGTCAAAGGTCTGCTGATTCCGGGCAAATTTCCTTGAATTCGGAAACTGGCTCATGAAAAAACTGGTTCTGATTACTGGCGCTTCCAGCGGCATTGGACAGGCTTTGGCTTTGAAATATCTTCAAATGGGTTGGACTCTGGCTCTGTTTGGACGCCGCCCTGAGGTTATAGAAACCTGGCTTAAAGCTCATGCAGTATGTGATGACCGCTATGAAATATATAGCTCTGACGTGGCTAATCCTGTCAGCGTTCGGGGCGCAGCGCAAGCCTGTTTGGTGCGACAAGGGGTGCCCGATGTGGTGATTGCGAATGCCGGCATCAGTATCGGTGTGGATTCGTCACTGCCCGAGGATATTGAGGTCATGGCACGTATTCTGAGCACCAATGTGGTGGGTGTGGCGGCAACTTTCCAGCCGTTCATAGCGCCCATGATGGCGCGTGGTTCGGGCACGTTGGTGGCTATTGGAAGTGTCGCTGGAATTCGCGGATTACCCGGTCATGGCGGCTACTGCGCCAGCAAAGCCGGTGTCATCAGCTATTGTGAGAGTTTGCGTGGTGAGTTGCGCAGCAGCAACATCAAGGTAGTCACACTGTGCCCAGGTTATATTGCCACGCCACTTACGCAAAACAACCGCTACAGCATGCCGTTCTTGATGCAACCCGATGCATTTGCGGCCAAAGCCTTTCGAGCGATTACCGACACTGTCAGTTATCGCGTCATTCCATGGCAAATGGGCTGGGTTGCCAAATTGTTGCGTTTACTGCCAAATGTGCTGTTTGATCGCCTGATGGCGGGGCGACCGCGCAAACCCCGTCATTTGGAGGATTGAACCTAGATTCCTCAGTTGACCGCTTGTTTTTAACTGTAAGTGCTCATGAAAATTGACTTTT
>CAIYNH010000890.1 GCA_903927495.1 uncultured beta proteobacterium | reverse complement strand
GTGCTCGTCCAGCACATCGCTGGCCTGCATGTCGTCTTGGGCCAATAGCCTGACCAGTTGACTGTAAACATGCGCCAGCGTCGCCTGTTGGTCCGGTTTTCGGTCAGCGGGCTCGCTGGACGCGCCATTGCGGGCCAGCTGTGCATCAAGTTGAACCAGGAAAACTTGCAAGCGCTGCTCACATGTGTTGAGCAAACGATAGAGCTGGCTTGTTTCAGACTGATTTTTGAAGGCCGCATCAAGTTCGGCGGCGCTTTGTCGCACCAACTCAGCTGCAATATTGCCCGCAACCCCCTTGAGGGTATGCGCCAGACGCTGCGCGGTGGCGCGGTCGTTCGCGTCCAGTGCTTCACGTATCTGAGCTGCAGCGTTACGCTGACTGGCTGCAAATTTATGCAGCATGCTCAGGTACAAGTCTTTCTTGCCCATCATGCGGCGCAGGCCATTGGCCGTATCGAGTCCATCGATTGTTGGCAAGTTCACATCTGCGCTGGTCTCGCTTGCCGAGAGATTTTGTTCAGAGGGCAGACCCGTGCGCGGTTTTATCCAGCGCTGCAGGCATTGAAACAGCACGTCTGGCTCAATAGGCTTAGCCACGTGGTCATTCATGCCGGCATTCAGGCAGGCTTCGCGATCGTGCTGCATGGCGTTGGCAGTCATGGCCACGATGGGTAGCTCGGCCAGTTGCGGGTTCTGTCGAATCAACCGGGTAGCACTCAGTCCATCGAGCACCGGCATTTGCATGTCCATGAGCACCAGGTCATAACTGGTGGTTTGCACTCTTTCAAGCGCAATTTGACCGTTTGGCGCAATGTCTACGACAAAGCCGGCATCACGCAGCAGTTCGCTGGCCACCTCCTGATTGAGTTCATTGTCTTCCACCAACAACAGATGGGCTCCTCGTATCTGGCTCAGAGAATCCTGTGTCAAGCTCGGGGTTTCCATTCGGCTGGCTTTGCTCGTGGGCGAATGGCCCATCTGGCGTGCCACACAGTCAAAGAGTACCGAGGCGTTGACGGGTTTAATCAGCACGTCTTCAATTCCAGCAGTTTCGGCACTTTTGAGCACTTCTTCGCGGCCGTATCCGGTCACCAGAATCATGTGGGGCGTATGAAACTGCGCCCTGTCGCGTAGACGATTGGCTAATTCAATGCCGTTCATGCCAGGCATTTGCCAATCCAGAAAGAGCATTTCATAAGGTCGATTTTGTACTTGTGCACGATCCACCGCGTCAATCGCGCTGCGTCCGCAATCGGATTGATCCACTTGCAGGTTTAACCCTCTGAGCATGTCACTCAAGAGCAGACGTGCGCTTTCATTGTCGTCAACCACCAGCACGCGTTTGCCAGCCAACTCGTGACTGAGAACGGCTGCCCTGGTTTGTGCACCGCCTTTGCCAAGTCGGGCGGTAAACCAGAAAGTGCTGCCTTTGCCAAATTCGCTGATCACGCCAACCTCTCCGCCCATCAGCGTTGCAAGCTGTTTTGATATGGCCAGACCCAGACCGGTGCCGCCAAATTCGCGCGTGGTGGAGTCGTCAGCTTGTTGAAAACTCTGAAACAGTTGAGCCATTTGTGGCTCGGTTAATCCGACACCGGTGTCAATTACGGTGCCATACAACAGGAGGTCGTTCGGGTTGTCTTCTTTCAGCAAAATCTGCAACCGGATCTCACCTTTGGCGGTAAATTTCACGGCATTATTGGCATAGTTGACCAGAATTTGCCCTAGGCGCAGCGGATCACCGATCAGGTTGTTGGGCATTTTCTGATCAATATCCACCATCAGCTCCAGACCTTTTGAGAAAGCTTTCTCTGAGATCAGGGCTGTGACGTTGTCCAACACTTTGTCCAGTTCGAACTCGATTTTTTCAACATTGAGTTTGCCGGCCTCAATTTTTGAGTAGTCCAGAATGTCGTTGATGATGCCGAGCAAATGCTTGCTGGAGCCCTGGATTTTCATCAAGTATTCACGCTGGCGCAGATTTAAATCGGTTTTCAGGGCCAGATGAGACATGCCAATGATGGCATTCATGGGGGTGCGGATTTCGTGGCTCATGTTGGCCAAAAATGTGCTCTTGGCGCGGTTTGCCCCTTCTGCCAGGTCTTTGCTTCGCTGTAGTTCAATGTTGGCTTTTCGTGCCATGTTGGCTTTTTGGAATTCGATCACTGCTGCTGCCATGCCGCCAATCAGCCCTTGGGCATGGGAACTCAAATTTTCCAGTTTGCGAAAATCGGCGGACGAAATCGTGTTTCCGTCGTCCTGTTTGAGTTGGTGCAGGGTGCGCTGCAGCAGAGCAAGGCGCAGCGAGAGTCGCCAGGCCACTACAAACCAAATCATGATGCCCAAGCCAGTGGCTATAAAACCAATGAGTTGAGACTGTTGGGTGTGCTTAAGCAGATCCGCTTGGGTTTGCGACAAATGCATCAGCGAGTCTTGGGTACGTTCGACCACAATGGTTTGAGCAAGCTCGGTCAGTGCAAAATAACTTGTATTGGCCTGGCTGATATAGGTGCTGGCCAAATGGGTGTCAATGGCCACCATGTCGGTTGCTTGAATGACATAGTTGCGGTAAGCCTCGAACTGCTTCTTGGCATCGATAAAGCGCTGGCTTGAATTGCGACCTATGGATGGTGGTGCAAACACTTTGCTGGCGCGCCGCTCGAGCAACGCCAGACTGTCAACCATGCGGCTGTGGATTTGGTAGGCAAGAGCTTCGTCGATTTGTTTGGCGCGGGCTTTTTTGAGCAGATCGGCCAGCTCTTGCTGCTGGTTCAACATATCAAAACTGAGTTGTGAGGTGTCGATGGCAAGCTGCAAGTCTTGATTTTGCTGCACGTTGTCGGCAACTTGAATGGTGCGAAAGTTCGATAGCGTCGAATAATTGAATGCCATGCCAATCAGCATGGCAACAGCCACCGGCACAAAAAAATACAGTAGAAAGCGCGATTGCGCTGGTAGTTTCATGATCCGTTAAGGCACCAGCAAGGCCGGCCACATGCTCGGGTGAATGCTGGCCAGGTAGTCAAATTTGCCATTGCCCAACGGTTTGATAACCACCACGGTACCCTCTGGCTTGACAAAATAGCCCATCAGGTCGGCTAGATTGGGGGCGTGCGCAACCAGCACACGGTTTCGTCCGGGTGCTACAGGTTCTGACAGCAGTTCGCGTGTCTTGGCCTGCACAGGGATCTTTTCTTCGCTGGTGAAATTGCCAACGTACATCAGGTTCATTTCTTGGCGCAAGCTGTGCTTATAGGGTCCAAAAGCCAGCTCGGCAGATTCGCGTGCTCGGCATAACGGGCTGTGAAATACCTCCACCAGCGGAATTTTTGCCGCTTTGATGTACTTGCCGACTTGGGCTGCGGTGCGCCGCCCTTCGTCGTTCAACGGTCGCTGTGTTGCGCAATCATTCAGATCAACTTTGGGCACAGCATCGGGTTTGCTGTTGTCCGTATTGCCATGGCGCATGTACAGCACCAGTCCGCCCGCTTGTAGTTGCTTGAGCAGCGCAGGTGTTGCCAATTTTTCGACAAAAGGTGGCGTTGCTGTTTGGGCAAGCGCGCTGGGCAGCCATAACAAACCAGTGGCTATCAATGTGCCGAAAATCAGTGTCAGCCAGCTTGGTCGTGTCATGTTTATCACCCCTTTTAGTAGCAGTACATAATCATGCCACGGCCGGGCCTGATGTTGTTGCTATGCGCCAGCGGTTGTTTTAATTATTTTTATCATCATGATTCAGCAGTGTCGTGTAGTGCTTGAAGCCGGTTCCATTGGGCGTGTGCTGGATGACTGGAAAGCGCAGTGGCCGCAAATGGGTTTGCTGGCACTGGTGCCCGAGGCTGAAAAAGACGGGGTCGTCATGTTGCAGACAGAAGCCCGCGCGCGTCAGTTGCCGTTGTTTGGGGCCGTTTTCCCTGCCCTGGTGACAGACCAAGGGTTTGCCAATGACGGCGCTTGGCTGATTTGCTTTGACACTGCACTTGCTGCAGTGCTGGTGCCAGAGCTCGCACACGACGGTATCCCAAAGCTGGTTGCGGGGGTTGCGCAATTGCTGCCAATGCAAGCCGCCAGCGACAGCGCAACGCCTGCGACCTTGTTTTTGGTGTTTGATGGATTGCTGCCGAATATTGGCACCTTGCTCGATGGCTTGTATCAGGCGCGCTGCGATGGGCTGCTCTATGCCGGTGTGAATGCGGGCAGCGAAACGTTTCAGTCGATGGCGTGTGTTTTTGATGCCGATCAGTGCCTGGCACAAGCCGCACTGGTACTGCTGCTGCCTGCTCCTTCCGG
>CAIYNH010000889.1 GCA_903927495.1 uncultured beta proteobacterium | reverse complement strand
CTACTACTACTATCTTTTAAATAAGAAATAAGAAGATAAGACAAGAAAGGTTCTGCTTGAAAAAATTGATTTTTGGACTTGTTGCTGAGATGAAGTCGTTGGAAAAGAACCTTTGTCGGATCGGGTTTTAAGGCGTCAATCAAGTAAGATTCGCCGACTTCGGGTTTTCTGTCGGCTTTTTCATTGCGTTTTGCGTTCCTCCATCCATTCCATGTCTGTTTCATTTGAAATAAAAAGTGCTCAATTGCCATTGGTGGCTTTGCATTTGAGATCGAGTGACATGGTGGTGGTAGCTGCTGATATTTTGAAAAAATTTGGTAGAGATGGAGAAAGCCCTGATTTTTTTGATCACGACGCTCTGGTTCTTGATTTTTCACACCTCGACGCCGATACGCCGGTTTTTGATCTGGTGCCGTTGTTGAAGGTGTTGCGGTCGTGTAGCCTGGTGCCAGTGGCTGTTCGTGGTGCAAGTGTGGATGCAATGGCGGCGGCGTTGGCAGTGGGTCTGGTGGAGGCGCCGCCAGAGGTTTACAAGCACCGTGAAGCGGAGCCGCACAGCAATGTGCAGGAAATCGTCCGAGAGGTGGTGCACGAAGTGGTTCGCGAGATACCTGGGCCAGGCACCATGGTGGTGGATAAGCCGCTTCGTTCCGGTCAAAAAATTTACGCACGAGGGTGCGATTTGGTGATTTTGGCCATGGTCAACCAAGGTGCTGAAGTGGTTGCGGATGGCAATATTCATGTTTACGCACCGTTGCGTGGCAAGGCTATGGCGGGTGCAAGGGGTAACACCAATGCCCGTATTTTTTCGCTCTGTCTGGAGCCAGAACTTATCTCGATTGCGGGTGTTTACCGCACCAGTGAAAACGCCTTGCCGCTCTCGGTTCATGGCAAAGCAGCGCAAGTTCGTTTGAGTAATGACGGTCTGGACAAATTAATTATTGAAGCCTTGAACAATTGAGGCAGTGTCAGCGAGTCTGACAGCGACATTTCATTGGGAAGCAGTTACAAAATATGGCAAAAATTATTGTGGTTACGTCGGGCAAAGGTGGTGTTGGGAAGACCACGACCAGTGCCAGTTTTGCGACCGGATTGGCATTGCGCGGGCGCAAGACGGCAGTGATTGACTTTGATGTGGGCCTGCGCAACCTTGATTTGATCATGGGATGTGAACGTCGCGTGGTGTATGACCTGATCAACGTGATTCAGGGCGAAGCCAACCTGAACCAGGCGTTGATCAAAGACAAGCAGTGCGACAACTTGTACGTGTTGGCTGCCTCTCAAACCCGCGACAAGGATGCGCTAACTCAGGAAGGCGTTGAAAAAGTGCTTGGCGATTTGAGCGCCATGGAGTTTGAATTCATCGTTTGCGATTCACCGGCCGGCATTGAGACTGGCGCCCTGATGGCCATGCACTTTGCCGACGAGGCGCTGGTGGTGACCAACCCAGAAGTGTCTTCGGTGCGTGACTCGGACCGCATTCTGGGTATGCTGGCCAGCAAGACAAAACGGGCTATTGATGGGGCTGAACCCATTAAAGAGCACTTGTTGATCACCCGTTACAACCCGGCCCGTGTGGACCAGGGGCAGATGCTTTCGCTTGACGACATCAAGGATATTTTGCGAATCAAGCTTATTGGCGTGATTCCTGAGAGCGAGTCGGTGTTACAGGCATCCAACCAGGGTGTGCCGGCCGTGCACATGCAGGGCAGCGATGTGTCGGAAGCCTACAAGGACGTGATTGACCGTTTTTTGGGTGCCGATAAACCGATGCGTTTTACGGAAGCGCCCAAGCAAGGGTTGTTGAAACGTCTCTTCGGAGGAAAATAAAATAATGTCGTTTTTTTCCTTTTTTTTGGGTGAGAAGAAAAAAACTG
>CAIYNH010000888.1 GCA_903927495.1 uncultured beta proteobacterium | reverse complement strand
GTTAAAAGGCAGGACCGCAATAATTCAGTCGTGTTCGCGCCTGTCACCGCGTCCCTCCTTGCCGCCCCTGATGTCATGCTTGTTGCCGCTGCCGTGGCACTCCACGCAGTTGTCAAACTGGCGAATGCCCTCTTCGACGTGCTCCCGCCGGATATTGGCTGGCGTGTGCTCATGGCATCCATAGCAGGTGTAGCGGCTGTAGTCGTTGCGCACATGGCAGGTGACGCAACTGGCGGTGTGGTCCCGGTCCAGTGCAAAGTATTTGTCGTGCTCAAACGTGGCGGGTGTCCACTTCTGCTGGGTGTGGCACTGAGCACAGTTGCCAGTAATTTGCCTGTGCAGCGTATCGGCAGGCGACTTGTGGCAGTTCTGGCACTGGTTGCTGGTTTCCTTCTTCAGGAGCGCATGGTCGAAATAGCCTTTCATGTGGTAACGCTTCACCCCTGCGTGGTCGCTGTGGCAGGCCACGCAGTTCTGGCTGATGAGTTCCTGGTGGAAGGGGGCGGAGGTGAGCGGCTTTGCAACCAGCAAGCCTTTGGTTGTCACGTGCCCTATGTCGGCGGGCTTATGGCAGCTTACGCACTTGGGGGAAGCGACCCCGGTGAATGAGACGTGACAGGCAAAGCAATCTGTATCGAGCTGCTTGTGCCCAGGGATCAGCTTGCCAGGGCCGACCATGAGATGCGGATAGGCGAAGGTCAGCACAGCCAATACCATAAGGTTGATGCTCAGAATAATTTTGAGAGTCCGGCTCATGCCCAACCCCAGAACATAAAGATGCTGAAGATATGGCCCAGGCCCAGAGCTGCAAACACGATGAAGATGGGGATGTGTACTTTTCGCCACTGCGTCATGGCACCCAGCGCCACTGCGTCCCAGAATACCGCTTGTTCGACCTCGGCCTTGGAAAGACCCCGCAGTTGGAACCGCTCTCGCTCGCCTTGTACGTGCTGACGTGATTGGCTCAACAGCATCTTGCCGACCATGCCGCTGATCACGTTGACCCCCATCGCCACGGTAGCCAGCCACGGAAGTATGGCGTTGAAATGGATGCCAGCATGGATCAGCACCATCAGAGTGCCCAGCCAGGTGCCAAACTCATGCATGGTCAGCAGCGACTTGATGTTGCCCGAAGTGACCCATTTGCGTTTGCGCGCCGAGTAGTAGAGTGAGCCAATGATCAGAAGCGTTCCAGGTATTCCCAGATAACGCCCTACCCAGACCAGGTTCAGGCGGTGCAAAAGATAATCGCCTGCCAAGGTGGCGGCCGCCAAAAATCCCAGTAGCAGGGTAAAGGGCAACACATGTTCGCGCCACAGTGAACTTTTCATTTAGGTCTCCAGCGTTACAGCGGTCTTGGGTGTGCAAACACACAGCAGGCAACTGCCCGGCTCGGGATCAAAGTCCGGAGCCTGCGTGTAGACCACTTCTCCAGTGCGAATACTGGTCTGACAAGTTCCACAACCACCGGTTCGGCACCCAGAACTGACCACAATGCCATGGCTTTCAGCAAACTCCAGCAGTGAGCCCGTGCCGGGTGTCCAAGTTTCCTGTTTGCCTGACTTGGCAAAGGTCACCAAGACAGCTGCCGCCTGGCTCCCGTGTTGGACCGAGGCCTGCTCGACAGAAGTCGATTTCTTGCGAGCAATGGATGCCGGGCCAAATGCCTCAAAGTGAATTCTCCCATCCGGCACCCCCCACTCTTGCAGCGCGCCCACCAGACTTTGGAGCATGGCAGTGGGGCCGCAAAGGTAGTAGTGATATGGCCTAAGAGGCAATAGGCGGCGCAGCAGGGCAACATCTACGCGGCTATGGTGGGTGTGCACAGGCCCTGATTGATGCCCAGCAAGGGTATGCGCCTGCGCATTGCTCATGCAAAGGTGAAGATGAAAATTTGGATGCTGGGTGGCTAGGTCTTTCAGGTGCAATTGCATCACCAGCTCGGCACTGTTGCGCACTCCGTAAAACAACCAAACCTCGCGTTCTGGCTGTGCCATCAGGCACCAGTTCAGCATGCTGAGCAAAGGTGTGATGCCGATGCCGCCGCCAATGAGCACTACCGGCGCGTCACTGTGGTCAATATGGAAATGACCGGCAGGAGCGCGCACCTGCAATTGACTACCCACGTCAACATGATCAAGAAAGTAGTTGGATGAAACGCCTACGGGAAAGTTACTTCCGACCGGTGTGGGTGCGCGCTTCACGGAAATGCGGTAGTGCTTGGGCTGTGGCGCGTCGGACAGCGAGTAGCAGCGTACGACCGATTGGGCTCCACCCAAAGCGGTCAGCGCATCCAGCTGAAAAGTAAGAAACTGCCCCGGCAAAAACTCTGGGAGTGGCTTTTTGTCCTCCGGCACGAGGTAGAACGAGCAGATTTGCGCGCCAGCGCCTTCTTCCACTTTTCGCTCGACGCGAAACGTGCGGTAGCCCGCCCATGCGGTGACGGCCAGTGGAGTGACTTGCGGGGCAATGCCAGGGTTCACGTCAATCTCGAACTCTTGCGCCATGTTGCGCAGCGCTTGATACGACTGCCAGTGGCGCCAAAACCCAATACACAAATAGATGGCAATTTGTAGGAAGATTCCCAACGCTATCCAAGATGACAAATAGAGAGAGGTCATAGATGGAGGGAAGCTTACGCCTTGAGTCTTAACATTGAATTAACAACTATCAAAAGCCACTGTGACGCATTCCCCCACTTATCAGGCCCAAAGATATTCGAAAAGGAGTGCTTTTTGAGTGCGCTGGCGCACCGACTAAGGCTAAGTTAAGAAAGATCATCTAAGCTGTGGTGCATTCAAAAACACGCAGAACTTCATGAACACGCACAATTTCTTGATCATGGCTATTCCCGCACTGGTAGCTTTGGGCGGCGGAGTCCTTGCGGCCTACTGGACTCCGAGTCACGCAACGCGCAGCCTGATCCAGCACTTTGCAGCGGGCGTTGTGCTGGCTGCACTCGCGGTTGAGCTACTCCCGGAAATTGAGCGGGAGCATGCGCCGGGTCTGGTCCTTGCTGGCTCGTTCGCGCTGGGCAGCCTCTTTATGTACGGCCTGAAATTGTGGACACTGCGCATGGAACATGCCGCCACCATGGCTGGAACGGCATCAGGTCTCAGCACCGGACTGTTGCTGGCAACCTTCATCGATGTGGCAACCGACGGCTTTATCATCGGCGCTGGTTTTGCTGCAGGTGGTGAGACCGGAACGATATTGGCGCTGGGACTCTCCGTGGAGCTACTCTTCCTGGGTCTGGCGCTGACTTCGGCAGCG
>CAIYNH010000887.1 GCA_903927495.1 uncultured beta proteobacterium | reverse complement strand
GTCCGTAACGGCATCATTCTGAGGGTTATTTGAAAATGCAATGAGCACCAATGGTTCTTTGGCCAAATGGGTAAGGATGCCTTCCAAAAACGAAGCCACCGGATGGAACCGAAAGTCGCCTGAAACCCAGCCAATACGGAGCGGTCGACGCTCCGCAAAATGGTGGAGCGTGTTCGCTGGAGGCAACGGGGGCGATGCAGAAAGTCGCGCTGCGTCACCGAAAATGCGTGCCTGCCTCAAATATTGCTGTGGTGAGCAGCCTGGGGTGAAGCTAAGCCCGAATAGCAGGCAAGTGTGTGCGTGGAGAAGACTTGGGTCAAGCGCTATGGCATTTCTCTGATCCGCGATCGCTTGATCGAAATATCCGTAGTGGTAATTGACGACACCTAGGCCATGGTGCGCCTCTGCGAGGCTCGGATCCAACTCGATGGAACGCGTCATATGCCTGCGAGCGGCTTCAATTTCTCCCTTCTGTTGCAGGATGCGCCCGATAAAACAATGCAATGCAGCATGGTCAGCCCCAAGCGAGAGTGCCTTGCGGTAGCTCTCCAGGGCCAGGTCTGCATTTTTCTCCGTCAAATGAAGATTGCCTTGGTAGAAATGAAAGTCTCCGTTGAGCGGATTCAGTGCCAAGCCGGCAATGAGTTGTGTACGACAGTCATCGATTCGCCCTAACATGAAAAGCACCCGACAGGCATCCCGACAGGCAAGTTCAAACTCTACATTTAACTCAAACGCCAACTGAAAGTGTTCTGCCGCCTTCTCGAAATCCAGTCGCCTCTCGGCCAGTTCGGCGAGCATGTAGTGACAATCCGCATTGTTGGCGTCGATGTTGTCTGCTTTATTCAATTCGGTTTGCGCCTCATCCCACCTTTGCATTTGCATCAGGACAAAACCGAGACTGATATGGAAAGATGGAACCTCTGGGTCAGCTGCTACAGCTTGCCGATAACACAGCTCGGCTTCCTGTAACGCCCCCTGGGCCAATAACGCGTTGCATTCTCGGCGAAGCCGTTCGCCCAACGCATGCGCTTGGGCTGAAGTGCGTACATTTCTATTTAAGATCCATTGAAACATTGCAACTCAAACTATTGTGAACCGCGGATGGATTTCAATCCGTTGACAGATTCATGAATAATCATTTTCTCAAATGATTGGCATATGCACGTGTACATTCAGCCCATGGTACTAACAGTTTGCGTAATGCGAATAAGCGGCATGTTTCGTGACGCACCATTTGTCTATCTGGAGGGAGATAACCTTGCTGGGTAAACTGTTCGCGCGGCTGAATATACCCAGTGCCTTGCGTATAAAAGTGGTTGATGATGTTTCCCGGCTCGAGCATCTGTACCAATGCGGCGTACATGCTTTTTCCGAGCAACGATATCACGAGGCTGCCCAGATCGCCTTGAGGGCGATTGCACTGAATGCGGACCTGACAGCTGTACATTATTTGCTGGGGTGCGCCCTACTTGAAATGGGTAAATTTGGCGAGGCTGAGCAAGCATTTTCAACTTGCCTCGCATTGGGACCGACCTATCCCTTGGTTCAACATGCGCGGTTGCATCAGGCCTTAGCCCAAGTGCGCGGAAATCTGGAGCACCCCTCCCCCCCCAGGTCA
Organism: uncultured beta proteobacterium; assembly: GCA_903927495.1. GTDB lineage: Bacteria > Pseudomonadota > Gammaproteobacteria > Burkholderiales > Burkholderiaceae_C > Rhodoferax. The sequence continues at coordinate 951 of CAIYNH010000887.1, read as the reverse complement.
ACCCGCAAACTTTGTCCAACGTGGGCTGCATTTCCATCATTATTTGTAGTATCAACCCAGACCGTTTTTCCCGGGTGAGCACGCAATACCATGCGTTGCTGGCTGATTTCCCGCACGAGATCGTTGGCATTCATGATGCGAGTTCATTGTGTGAAGGCTACAACCGCGGTGTACAAAAGGCCCGCGGCGAAATCTTTATTTTTTCTCATGACGACATTGAAATTGTGACGCCTGACCTTGCAGCTAGGGTGCTGACCTATCTAGAGCAATACGACCTCATTGGGATAGCGGGAACCACGCGATTGGCGGGACCCGCTTGGGTATTTGCTGGATGGCCGCACATTCACGGCCAAGTCGGATTCATTAATGACGCTACTGGGCAGATTATTGTGCAGGGCTACGATATGCGCGGCAGATGTACGCCAAATGCCCAAGCCTTGGACGGAGTGTTTCTGGCCGCCAGACGAGAGGTGGTAGAGAGTGTCGGCTTTGATCAAGCAAATTTCGACGGATGGCACCTCTACGATGTGGACTTTACGTTTTCGGCCTATCTGGCAGGCTTTCGGACAGCGATTTGCCATGATATTTGTTTGATACATGATTCTCGCGGTGACTGGGGCGTGCCATGGCAACGCTACGCACAAACATTCATGGTCAAGCACGGAGACAAGCTACCCAGTGGCGTGATTCCGGACTTTGGCGAGCTATGTTCCATCACCCTGGGTTCACGCGCGGAATGGCTGTCAATGACGCAAATCCTGACGCAGGATGCAGTCGACAATCTGCCTCCATCTGTTGGTGCAAAGACGGCCTAAAGTGTTTTTCTACCAACCAACACATATTGGAAGGGCAGCCCGCGTTTCATTGCCACGTCTGGATCGATTCCCAAGTTAAAGGCCAGAGGCTGCAAGTCTTCCAGTATTGACCGCCCTTGATCGGTCGTATAGGTTC
>CAIYNH010000886.1 GCA_903927495.1 uncultured beta proteobacterium | reverse complement strand
TGCCAACGTCACGCCCGATCTGGATGATCATGGCAACCCGGTGGGCTATTTTTCAGTACGCCGAAAAGCCAAACCAGCGGCCATTGCCGCTCTCAGTGGTGTTTATAAACTGATGCTCGAAGAAGAGCGCCGCGTTGGCCCCAAAGACGCTTGCGATGCCTCGCTGGCCTTGCTGGTGGGAATACTTAACCAGAAAGGAGTCAGCTATGAGCAACTCATCTTATCGCTCTGAAGGCTCAAGCTATGCCATAGGCATGGGCCTGCTGTTGGCAGTGGGTGGCCTGTTGCAAAGTTGGCATGAAAATTGGAGTCCCTTTGTGCTGGTGTGGCTGCTGCCGACCCTGCTTTGTTTGCTTCTTCTGCACATCGCCAATCAAAAAGTCCACGCGTATTTACAGCAAATCCATACGATTGCCCGAGAGGTGGCGCATGGCAGATTGGTGCAGCGCATTCATCATTTACCTGCGCGGGGCGTGTTTCATGACATGTTGTGGGATGTCAATGACATGCTTGACCAGTTGGAGGCCTGTTTCCGCGAGCAAGCCACTGCACTGAAGTACGCCGCCCAAGGGCAATACTTCCGGCAAGCGCAGGCGGTGGGCTTACGGGGTACTTTTGCGACTGCTCTCGAACAAACCAATCAATCTTTGCAGTCCATGGCACGCAAGGCGCAGCAGGAGGAAAAAGCTGCTGCTGAAAAACTTGCTGATCAGGAGCGCCAGCAGCTTATTGCGCGCGAAAACCTGCGTATTCGCAATGCCTTGGACAAGTGCAGTACCAACGTCATGATCGCTGATGCCAGAAATGTGATTATTTACATGAACGAAACCGTCACGGCCATGATGCAGCGCAACGAGGCTGCCCTGCGCAAAGTCTTGCCACAATTTGACAGTCAGAAGTTGCTCGGGCAAAACATCGACATCTTTCATAAAAACCCAGCGCATCAGAAGAATTTGCTGGACGGCCTGCGAACCACGCACCACGCCCAAATATCAGTGGGTGTTTTGTCATTTGGGCTCAGTGCCAGTCCGGTGCTTGACGCCAATGGCATCCGCAGTGGTACGGTGGTGGAGTGGCTTGATCGAACCCATGAAGTTGCTACTGAAAAAGAAATTGCTGACCTTGTTCAGGCCGCCGTCCAGGGTGAATTCAGTCTGCGTCTGAGTACCACTGGCAAGACCGGTTTCTTTGCCAATCTGTCTTCCGGTATGAATCAATTGCTCGACACCAGTGAGCAAGGTTTGAGCGACGTGGCCCGGGTCTTGGCCGCCGTTGCCGAGGGCGATCTTACACGGCGCATCACCCGTGACTACGCAGGCCTGTTTGGCAAAGTCAAGGACAGTGTCAATTCCACTACTGAAAACCTTACGCGTGTTATTGGCGAGGTGCGCGCCGCCTCTGATGCCTTGACTGGTGCCGCCAACCAAGTTAGTGCCACCGCCCAGTCTTTGAGCCAAGCAGCCAGCGAACAAGCGGCCAGCGTCGAAGAAACGACCTCCCAAGTCGATGTCATGTCTGCTTCGATCAACCAAAATAGTGACAATGCCCGGGTCACCAATGGCATGGCCACCAAAACCAGCCGTGAAGCTGTAGAGGGTGGAGGTGCCGTCGGACAAACGGTGACCGCTATGAAACAGATAGCTGCGAAAATTGGTATTGTGGATGACATCGCCTATCAGACCAACTTGCTGGCTTTGAATGCAGCGATTGAAGCCGCCAGAGCCGGCGAGCACGGCAAGGGTTTTGCTGTGGTAGCGGCCGAGGTACGCAAACTCGCTGAGCGCAGTCAAGAGGCCGCCAAAGAGATTAGTGACTTGGCCAGAAACAGCGTTTCAACGGCGGAGCGGGCCGGCAAACTGCTCGATGAGATCGTACCCAGTATTCAAAAGACCTCTGAGTTGGTGCAGGAGATTGCCGCAGCGTCGAGTGAACAAAGCGAGTCGGTTACACAAATTGGTGGTGCCATGGGGCAACTCAGCAAAGCCACCCAGCAAAACGCATCGGCCTCAGAGGAATTGGCAGCCACCAGCGAAGAGCTCTCTGGCCAGGCTGAGCAGCTCCAGCAAAGTATTGCATTTTTTAATATAGGTGACGATGCACCACCGGCGCCAGATCGGCATGCGCAGCGCAGCGCTGTGGCACCGGCACGGCAGAATGCACCGCGCCAGTTGCTTGCTTCTAGCGCTGGTCGTGGCAACTTCAAGCCATATTAATTTCAACATCAATACCTGAACCATCACCATGATGACCGCGCAACAAGAGATTGAAGAACGTACCCGGTTGGCGGGCAATAACAAGTTTGAGCTGCTGCTGTTTCGGCTGGGCGAAGCCCCCAGCACCGGCGAGCGTGAACTGTTCGGCATCAATGTGTTCAAGGTGCGCGAAGTTCTGGTCATGCCCAAAATAACGGCACTGGCCAATGCCCATCAGCACCTGATGGGAGTGGCCAATATTCGTGGTCAGATCATCCCGGTGATCAACCTGCCAGCCGTGGT
>CAIYNH010000885.1 GCA_903927495.1 uncultured beta proteobacterium | reverse complement strand
GGATGTCCATGGCAGATCAGACGGGCTTAAAAAAACAACACGTGGCCATTTTGGGTTCGACGGGTTCCATTGGTGTCAATACCCTGGATGTGATCTCGCGTCACCCTGATCGTTTTGAAGTATTCGCTCTCAGCGCTTTGACCCAGGTTGACAAGTTATTTGCCCAGTGCGTGCAGTTCAAGCCAGCTTTCGCAGTGCTGGGCAGTGAGCCTCATGGGCGTGAACTTGAACAAGTGTGCCGTGCACAGGGATTGGCAACCCGAGTGCTTTGGGGTGCAGATTCGATCACGATGGTTGCTGAGCATGAGTTGGTAGATACCGTCATGGCAGCCATTGTGGGTGCTGCAGGGTTGGCATCATGCATTGGTGCAGCGAGGGCTGGTAAGCGTTTGCTGCTGGCCAACAAAGAAGCTTTGGTGGTGGGGGGAGATTTCTTCCTACGAGCCGTTGCTGCAGGTGGTGCCAAGTTGTTGCCCATTGACAGCGAGCATTCTGCGATATTTCAATCTTTGCCGGACGACCATGGTGTTTGGGCGAAGCAGATCGACAAGATTATCCTGACATCTTCAGGCGGACCGTTTCGGCGGCGTGATCCAGCTACCTTTGCCTCCATCACCCCAGACCAGGCCTGCGCCCATCCCAATTGGGTCATGGGGCGAAAAATCTCCGTGGACTCAGCCACCATGATGAACAAGGCTCTGGAGGTCATTGAAGCCAAATACCTGTTTGGTGTGCAGTCTTCCCAAATTGAGGTGGTAATTCACCCTCAGAGTGTGATTCATTCTATGGTGCAATACCGAGATCATTCGGTGCTGGCGCAGTTGGGAACACCTGACATGAAAGTTCCCATCGCCTACGGCTTGTCCTGGCCAGATCGCATTACCTCTGGTGCCGCACCCCTGAACTTTGCTGCCATGGCTGACATGACATTTGAGTCTGCGAATGCACACGGTCATGGTGAACGGTTTCCCGGTCTGAAGCTGGCTTGGGCAGCGCTCGCCGGCACCTCGGGCACGACGGCAGTGCTCAATGCCGCTAACGAAGTCGCTGTCGCGGCATTCCTGGCCAATCAGATCCGGTTTGATCAAATTCATCAGGTGAACCTGGAAACCTTGTCAGGTGTTACGCCGACACCGCCCGGTTCGCTTGATGACCTGCTCGGCATTGATGCTGAATCACGCCACGCTGCGCAAAGCGTTGTGTTGCGTCTAGGCGTTTAAACACGCTGCGTTTATGCTGACCTTGATCTCATTCGTAACGGCGATTGCATTGCTGATAGCCGTTCATGAGTATGGCCATTACCGCATGGCTTTGGCCTGTGGTGTGCGAGTGTTGCGGTTCTCTATTGGCTTTGGCAAGCCCTTGCTGCGCAGGCAGTCGAAAATTACCGGCACCGAATTTATCCTGGCTGCGATTCCACTGGGCGGCTTTGTCAAGATGCTGGATGAGCGTGAAGCGCCTGTTGATCCGGCACTGCGCCACTTGGCCTTCAACACCCAACCCTTGCACCGGCGAGTTGCTATTGTGGCTGCTGGTCCTTTGGCTAACCTGCTTTTGGCGGTGCTGCTATATGCCACTGTAAATTGGATGGGGGTGCAGCTTGCGGCTCCGGTGTTGGCCAATCCCGCTTCAAATTCCATAGCTGCTCATGCAGGTTTGACGGGCGGTGAGCGCGTAATTGGCGCGGGTTTTGATAGTTCACAACTGGAAGATATCGCAGCATTTGAGGAGCTTCGATGGCTGCTTACCCGAGCTGCAGTGGAGTCCAAAGACTTGTATCTGAAGTTTGTTGGGCCGGGCGCTATCGCTGAGCGAGAAGTTCTGCTAAAGCTGGCCAGCCTAGGTGCAACCAACGTCGATGCAGAGTTATTTGAGACGATTGGTATTGTTGGGCCTTTTACCCGACCAGTGATTGGTGAGATCTTACCGGATGGGGCCGCTGCACAAGCTCGCTTGAAGAAGGGCGATGAGGTAAGCAAAGTCAATAACACGACCATCGTTGATGGCCAGCAGTTGCGCCAGCTTATTCGAAAGTCAATCGACAAGGGCGGTTCGCAGGCGCAAACCTGGACTGTGCTACGTCAGGGAACGTCTTTGCAGCTGACGCTGACCCCCCTGGTGGTCACTGAGTATGAGCAAACGATTGGTCGAATTGGTGCCTTCGTTGGCGCACCCCCAGAAATGGTGCTGGTGCGCTATGGGATTTTGGATGGGGCGTGGCGTGGCGTGCTCAAAACTTGGGATGTGTCGGTGTTGACGCTCAAAATGATGGGCAAAATGCTGATTGGTGAAGCGTCCATAAAAAATATCAGTGGTCCTCTCACAATTGCCGACTACGCTGGCAAATCGGCGGGGATG
>CAIYNH010000884.1 GCA_903927495.1 uncultured beta proteobacterium | reverse complement strand
GTACATAACCCCAACCACCCTTCCGCCGATGCAGAAGGGTATGTCAACTACTCCAACGTCAACCCAGTGGAGGAAATGGTCAACATGATCTCCGCTTCTCGCTCATATCAGAACAATGTTGAGGTCATGAACACAGCCAAAACCCTGTTGCTCAAGACCCTGCAAATGGGCCAATAATTTTTCAAAGGTCACCGCCATGCTTACTTCTACCACCTCTTCAACGGCCACCAGTGCCACCGCCACAGCCAGCAGCACGGCATCAAGTGCAGGCTCTGCCAGTTTGAACGCCTCGCAAGACCGGTTTTTGAAACTGCTGGTGGCCCAACTCAATAATCAGGATCCGATGAACCCGATGGACAACGCGCAGATGACCAGTCAAATGGCGCAGATCAACACGGTTACTGGCATCCAGCAAGTCAACGACACCCTGAAAAGCATGGCCGAACAGTTCACTGCCATGCAGGTGCTGCAAGGCTCCAGCATGGTTGGTCACGATGTACTGATTGAGGGCAACACCCTGACAGCAAAAAATGGAGTCGCCAGCGGTGCCATCGATATGGCTGGCCGCGCCGAGAGCGTCAAGATTGACATCCTGTCACCCGGTGGCCAGGTGGTCCAGACCATCAATCTGGGCGCATTGGATGCGGGTCGCTTCAACTTCGATTGGGATGCCTCAAGCTACCAGGGCGTGGGCGACCCGAGTTTCAAGGTCACCGCCACCTTGGGCGGCAAAACCATTGACAGCACCTCCATGACGCGCGCCAGCGTGGTCTCTGTCGGCAGCGACAACACCGGCATGAAAGTCCAACTGCAAGGCCGTGCCGCCGTTGCATACAGCAGCGTCAAAGCCATTCTTTAAGTTTTTTTACTTGTTACCAAGGAAACCATCATGTCATTTCAAACCGGACTCTCGGGACTCAACGCCTCCAGTCGCAGCCTGGACGTGATTGGCAACAACATTGCCAACGCCAATACTACCGGCATGAAATCGTCGCGTGCCGAATTTGGCGATCTGGTCGCCTCATCGTTGGGTGCAGGAGGTTCAGGCGGCGCGGGCATCGGCGTGGCAATTGCCGCCGTTTCACAACAATTTACCCAGGGCAACGTCTCGACCACAGGCAACACCATGGACGTTGCCATCAACGGTGGTGGCTTTTTTCAGCTTACCCAGCCCGATGGATCACTGGCCTATACGCGTGACGGCTCTTTCAAACTCGACAAGGACGGGTTTATCAAAACCAACAGCAACGCCAATGTGATGGGCTACCCAACTGATAAAACCGGCAAACCCACCAGTGCCTCCATCCAAAAACTGCAACTCCCAACCGCCGCACCGATTGGTGCCAATGCAACGTCTTCAGTGACCGCAGAATTCAACCTGGATGCGCGTGCGCTGGGTGCAACGGCCAATACCGCGGCGGGCAATGCGCCGATCCCCAGGTCAACCTATGGAACCTCACTCAATGTTTATGACAGCCAGGGGGTTGCCGCACCAGTTAACTTTTATTTTGAAAAGACAGACACCGACAATCAGTGGAATGTCTACACCAGTCTGGACGTGGCTGCCACCGCCGTCGGCAGCATCACTTTTGATGCCTCCGGAAAAATCACCATACCGGCAACATCTGCAGCGGCATCAACCGTTACGCCGGCACCCACTGGGGCTTTCATCACGCTGCCCATCAACAGCGTTGCATCACCCAATCCAAACTGGTCAACCCAACCAACACCCGGCACCTTGCCCCAGGAAATCACGATTCAACTCGACACGATTACCCAATATGGCTCAGCATTTTCGGTCTCCAACCTAACCCAGGATGGCTACACCGCTGGCGAGCTGACCGGTCTTAATATTGGCGAGAGTGGGCTCATCACCGCCCGCTATTCGAACGGTCAAACTCAGTCGGCCGGTCAGGTGACATTGGCAGATTTTCGCAATGTGCAGGGTCTATCACCCTTGGGTGGCAACGCCTGGGCAGCCACTTTTTCTTCCGGACTGCCGGTTCAGGGATCTCCCGGTGTTGGCAAGTTTGGCGCTTTGCGATCTGGCGCACTGGAAGACTCAAACGTCGACCTGACCTCTGAGCTGGTCAACATGATGACCGCACAGCGGGCTTACCAGGCCAACGCCCAAACCATCAAAACCCAGGATCAGGTGTTGTCAACCCTGGTCAATATGCGCTAATGCAACGCGAGTTGAACGTGCTCTGAACAGGAAACACCATGGATCGCCTCATCTACACCGCCATGACAGGCGCCAGCGCGGCCTCGCATCGGCAAGCCGTGCTGGCCAATAACCTGGCCAACGTGTCCACCAACGGTTTTAGGGCGGAACTTTCCACCTACCGTTCGGTACCGGTGCGCGGCGATGGCGCCACGACCCGCGTGATGGCGGTCGAAGCCACACCAGGCTTCCTGGACGTTCCAGGCTCGCCTCAGCGTACCGGCCGGGCCATGGATGCCATGACCACGGGTAACGCCTGGTTTGGCGTGCAGGGGCGCGATGGCACCGAAGCCTACACCCGCAACGGCTCTTTTGAAATCTCCTCCACCGGCACCTTGCTGACCAACACGGGCTTGACTGTCCTAAGTGATGGCGGTGCACCGATCACTGTACCCACCGGTGCGGAAGTCACCCTGGGTGTCGACGGCATTCTCACCGCCAAGGTAGGAAAACAGCCTGCCACCGGCATTGGCAAACTCAAACTGGTCACACCGACTGGTGAAGATCCACTGAAACGCGGCAACGATGGCCTGTTCAGATCGACCTCAGGCGAGCCATTGCCCAGCGATGCCACTGCACGCCTGCAACTGGGCGTGATTGAGGGCTCCAACGTCAACGCTATTGAAACCATGGTCAGCATGATCCAGACCGCACGCCAGTTCGAAGCCCAGACCCGTTTGATGCAGACCGCCGAATCTGACGATCGCTCGGCAGCCCAGTTGCTGAGCATGCAAGGCTAATTAATTTACAGGACAACATCATGATCAATTCCCTATGGATCTCCAAAACCGGCATGGAAGCCCAGCAAATGCAGCTGGACGTTATCTCCAACAACCTGGCCAACGTTTCCACCAACGGTTTCAAGCGCGCTACTGCCGTGTTCGAAGACCTGATGTACCAAAACCTGCGCCAAGTCGGTGCCAACAGTACCGAGCAGTCAACACTGCCCACCGGTTTGCAAGTCGGGTTGGGCGTGCGCACCGTCGCCACCAGCCGCTCATTTGCCCAGGGAAGCCTGCAACAAACCGGCAACAAGCTCGATGTAGCCGTACAGGGCGACGGTTTTTTTCAGGTCACCATGCCTGATGGCACCACCAGCTACACCCGTGATGGCTCCTTTCAGGTCAACTCGGCAGGCACCGTAGTCACCGCCACCGGCCTGCCCATTTCCAATGGTGTCACCGTGCCGACCAACGCGACCAGCATCACCATTGCTGGCGATGGCATCGTCACGGCAACCCTGCCCGGCAACGCCACGCCGCAGAGCATCGGCACCATCGCACTGGCCAGGTTTGTCAACCCGGCGGGTTTGACACCGCTTGGACAAAACCTGTATGCCGAGAGTGCGGCATCCGGACAGCCCAACGCTGGCACCCCCGGTGCCGACGGCATGGGCGCGCTGATGCAGGGGTTTGTCGAAACCTCGAACGTCAACGTGGTTCAGGAACTGGTCACCATGATTCAGACGCAGCGCGCCTATGAGATGAATTCCAAGGCGATCCAGACATCTGACCAGATGCTGCAAAAACTCGGTCAACTCTAAAGTGTGAGGTGCATCATGCAAAGCATTGAACAAAATTCGGCTATAACCCATACCCGATGGGCACTAGGAGCTACTTTTATAATAGCAATTCAGATGTGCAGCGGCTGCAACTCGCTGCCACAAACCGTGGCTGTCGACTTTCCTGATTTGCCTGTCACTCGACCCATAAGCAATGCCGCACCCACTGAAAAACCGGCTACCGGCGCATTGTTCCAAAAAGCGGCATATCGACCGGCCTTTGAAGATCCGCGGGCCCGCACGGTGGGCGACCACATCACCATCCAGATCATAGAAAAGGTGACCGCCAGCCAGGTCTCAAAATCTACCGCCAACCGCACTACATCGGGCTCCACCAGCGTCACGGCTTTTCCCTTGTTATCGCCAATGGACTTGGCCAACCTGAATTCCGGCACCGCCTCGGCCCACGATTTTTCCGGCAAGGGCGGCACCGAGAGCGCCAACACCTTTTTCGGCACGATTACCGCCACTGTAGTCGATGTGCTGCCTAATGGGCACCTGATGGTCGCAGGTGACAAGCAAATTGGTGTCAACCAAAATGTGGACGTGATGCGTTTCTCCGGCACCATTGACCCGCACCTGATCCAACCTGGAAATTTAATCAATTCGACCCAGGTGGCCAATGCCAGAATGGAATCCAAAGGGCGGGGCGCACAGGGCGAAGCACAGACAGTTGGCTGGTTAACACGGTTCTTTTTCAGCTTTATGCCGTTCTAAAGTTACGCAGAATCGTGTCGAGGGGTAAACCGATCATGCACACCAAAACCGACACACGATTCTTTGCAATGCCACTGCACCGCGCAGGCTACAGGCTTGCCGCTCTCTTGCTGACACTCGCAAGTATCTTTGGTTTTGACACGGCCACTGCTGCCCGGATCAAGGAAGTGGCCGCTGTGGAAGGTGTTCGCAGCAATCAGCTGACCGGTTTTGGCCTGGTCGTGGGGCTTGACGGCACGGGTGATCAAACTACCCAGATGCCCTACACCTCGCAAGGTATCTCAAATTATTTGCAACAACTCGGCATCACCCTTCCCACCGCCTCAGCCTCTCAGTTACAACTTAAAAATGTGGCGGCGGTGCTAGTTACCGCCCAGTTGCCAGCGTTTGCGCGGCCAGGTCAAGCCATCGATGTCAACGTCTCTTCAGTTGGCAACTCGAAATCACTCAAGGGTGGCATGCTGATTTCCACCCCTCTAAAAGGGGGCGATGGCGAGATTTATGCCATTGCACAAGGCAATCTGGTGATTGCCGGTGCCGGTGCCGCCGCCGGTGGCAGCAAAGTGCAAGTCAACCATTTGAGCGCAGGGCGCATTCCGGGTGGTGCCCAAGTTGAACGTAGCGTACCGACTCCGCTTCAAGAAGGCAGCAGCATTACTTTGGGGTTGGATGCTTCTGACTTTCAGACTGCCAGACGCGTTGCTCAGGCCATCAACTCCTATTTTGGTGCCGGGTCGGCCCAGGCGCTTGATGGCCGCACGGTCAAGGTGAATGCGCCGTCTGACCCCGACTCACGCGTCACCTTCATCGCCGCGCTTGAAGAGTTGCCACTCGAATCTTCCGTGCCATCGGCCAAAGTGGTCATTAATGCACGTACAGGCTCGATCGTTCTGAACCAGGCTGTGACCCTGGGCCCATGCGCCATTGCACACGGCAATCTATCGATCAGCATCAGCACCACCTCCAGCGTGAGTCAGCCCAATGCACTCTCAAGTGGTCAAACTGCGGTAACCCAAAAATCCGATATCCAGATCAAACAGGAGCCGGGCATGCTGATTCAGTTGCCTCCAGCTCCACTGCTGGCAGATGTGGTGCGCGCCCTCAATTCACTCGGTGCGACACCGCAGGATCTGCTGGCCATTTTGCAGGCCATCAAGGCAGCCGGTGCACTGAACGCCGAACTTGAGGTGATCTGATGAGCTACGGTCAATCCACATCGGTCTCGAACGCGCTGGCTGCGGATGCGCGTTCGCT
>CAIYNH010000883.1 GCA_903927495.1 uncultured beta proteobacterium | reverse complement strand
GCGATGGCAAAGTAACGCATGGGCGGCGCACTGACCACCAACGCTGCCAGGTCCTCGGGATGATCGACAGGCCCGCGCCGGAAGTACACCCCGCCGCCGCCGAGTGCACCAATAAACAGGGCACGGTGGGGCCAGATCACACCTTTGGGAAGGCCGGTGGTGCCACCTGTGCACAGCAGATACAAATCATCATCGCTGCGCCCCGAAAGATCCGCCACGCCGGACCCTGAACCCAGCAGGGCTTCGTAGTCCAACGCGCCATCCGGTGCGCTGCCTGCGCCGACCTGAACCAGCAGTTTCAGGGTCGGCACCTGAGGTGCCACCTTCGCCACTTCACCACAAAAATCTGCGCTGTACACCAGCGCTTTGAGGTCCAGAGAGACGAACAGGTGCTTCAACTCATCGGCCACATAGCGGTAGTTGATATTGGCGGGCACTGCGCCGATCTTGCAGCAGGCAAAGAAGGTCTCGAGGTATTCGGCAGAGTTGTAGATCTGGATGCCGACGTTGTCACCACGCTGCACGCCCCGGTCGCGCAGGGCGTTTCCCAGACGCGTGGCACGCCGGTCCAGCTCGCCAAAACTCAGTTGCTGCGCACCGCAAACAAAGGCAATGCGCTCCGGCACAGCCCGGGCCACGATTTCAAACAGATCCGCCAGATTGAAGGTTCTTTTCATTGCGTTAGTTCCATAAGTGCCTGCATGGTGCGTCCACCCGGCCGGAAGCTCATCGTCCGAACGGATTAAGCAACTAGAGGCAGATCTGCGGCCATGCGTTCCTAGTCCAAACAGGGGATGTCGTGATTGTCACGCTACCTGATTATTCACCTCACAAATCACCTTCAAACTGGAGCAAATATGGCCACTACCAAAGACTACCGTCTCGGCGAATTCACCTATCCGCGCGGCTGGTTCATGATCGCTGAGTCGATCGAACTCGACACGCACAAGCCCCTGGCTGTGCGTTTCTTCGGCAAAGACTTTGCCCTGTATCGCGGGCGCGCCACCGGCAAGGTTGTGCTGCTGGACGCCTATTGCCCGCACATGAAAACCCACCTGGCTGCACCCAACAAGACCAGCTATGTGATTCAGGATGGCCTGGGCACCAACATTGAAGGCGATGGCATCCGCTGCCCTTACCATGCCTGGCGTTTCGGTGCCGATGGCAAGTGCGACGACATCCCCTACCACCAGGGCGAAATTCCGGCAGCGGCCTGCGTCAAGAGCTGGACGGTTCTGGAAAGCCTGGGCGCGGTCTGGGTCTGGCACGACCCCGAAGGTGGCGAGCCCGAGTGGGAGCACCCCACCCTGCCGCAGTGGGACAACCCGCAATGGGTGCGCCCCAAGTGGGACCACCTGGGCATCGTCAAACAGCATCCGCAGGAGTTGGTGGACAACATCTGCGACTACGGGCACCTGAGCCCTATCCACGGCTCCACCGTGGCGCGTTTCGAAAACGAATTCAAGGGAAACAAGGCCACCCAACGCCAGTGCGGCGGTCACCGCACACTGGTCAGCCCGGATGGCGTCAGCGTGGAACTGCACACCATCACCACCTACACCGGCCCTGGTTTGCTGATGTCTGACCTGACCGGCATGTACGAAGCGGTGATGGTCATTACGCACACGCCAGTGGACGATGGCACGGCCAAAGTCTGGCACTGCCTGGT
>CAIYNH010000882.1 GCA_903927495.1 uncultured beta proteobacterium | reverse complement strand
TATATCCTGATCAACACCACCCGAACCTTTCATGAGCTGGGTTTGGGGGAGTTTGCAAAAGGTTTTCGGCCAGAGCGCTTGCTCACCGTACCTGCCACCGAGCTGGCCATGAAGTATGTTGGCCGTCCGGTACCTAATGTGCCGTTGCTGGGTGCTTTTGCTGCCTTGGGTGGACTGATTTCTTTGGATGCTGTGCAGCGCGCCATCGAGCAAAAATTTTCCGGCTTCGTGGCCAAGGGCAATAAAGAGGCGGCCCGTGAGGCCTATGAGGTAGTTATGGAACAGGAAATGAAGGTGGAGGCGAATCATGCTTGAACAATGTGAAGGCTCCCACGCGGTAGCTCAAGCTGTGGCCCTGAGCCGGCCTGAAGTCATTTGTGCTTACCCTATTTCGCCCCAGACGCATATCGTCGAAGGTTTGGGCGAGTTGGTGAAATCGGGTGAATTACAAAAGTGTGAATTTATCAACGTAGAGTCGGAATTCGCGGCTTTGAGCGTTGCCATAGGTGCCTCCGCCGCCGGTGCGCGAGCTTACACCGCCACCGCCAGCCAGGGCTTGTTGTTCATGGCAGAGGCGGTTTACAACGCCTCAGGTTTGGGTTTACCGATCGTGATGACCGTGGCCAACCGGGCTATTGGTGCCCCCATCAACATCTGGAACGACCACACTGACAGCATGTCGATGCGCGATGCAGGCTGGCTGCAGATATTTGCCGAGACCAACCAGGAAGCGCTTGATCTGCACATTCAGGCCTTTCGCATTGCCGAGGAATTGTCTCTGCCTGTAATGGTGTGCATGGACGGTTTCATTTTGACGCACGCTTATGAACGTGTTGATATGCCCGATCAAGCCCAGGTGGATCGGTTCTTGCCACCTTATGAGCCACGCCAAGTGCTTGATCCTAATGACCCGGTCACGATTGGTGCGATGGTAGGACCCGAGGCATTCACCGAAGTCCGTTATCTGGCGCATGCCAAACAGATGCAGGCGCTGGATCTGATTCCGCAGATTGCCGAAGAATTCAAGCAAGAATTTGGCCGTGATTCCGGTGGGTTGATCAAAACCTACCATCTCGAAGATGCCGATACTATTGTGATTGCTTTGGGGTCGGTACTGGGCACCATCAAGGACACCGTGGATGATTTGCGTGCTGAGGGCATCAAGGTCGGCGTGCTGGGCATTACCTCGTACCGTCCGTTCCCCATCGCTGCCATTAGGGATGCCACTGTCAATGCCAAACGCATTGTGGTGATTGAGAAATGTTTTGCAGTGGGTATTGGCGGCATTGTTTCGCGCGATGTACGCAGTGCCGTGCAAAACCGGCCGCAACCCGTGCTGACGGTGGTGGCTGGCTTGGGAGGGCGCGCCATCACCAAGGCATCGGTACATCAATTGCTGCTTGATGCCATCGATGACAAACTCGAACTGCTGACATTCCTGGATCTGGACTGGGCAGTGGTTAACCGCGTGCTGGAGCGTGAGAAACAACAGCGTCGATCTGGCCCGATCGCCGAGGGCATTTTGCGCGACCTCGGCAGCGTGTCCTCACGCATCGCATGACACGATGTGAGGCAGTTGGCCGCAGTCGCCATGGCGCAACACGTCCTGGCGCAGCGGCTAACTGCACTCAAGGCTATTCAGCCAATCAGCTCCGTCCTCAACCGAGACCAACATCATGGAACAGACATTAGTCAAGTTTTATCAAACGGGTACCTTCACGGTAGGCAATCGCCTGCTGGCACCCGAGCAGCGCAGCGTGCAGGCCAATGCACAGCGCAGCAATTCACTCAACTCAGGTCACCGCGCCTGTCAGGGCTGCGGCGAGGCGCTCGGTGCACGCTACGCCATTGACGCGGCGATGGAGGCCACCAATGGGCAATTGATCGCTGCCAATGCGACCGGTTGTCTGGAAGTGTTTTCGACACCCTACCCGGAAACATCCTGGCAAATGCCGTGGATTCACTCGTTGTTCGGCAACACCGCAGCGGTCGCAACCGGGATTGCGGCAGCGATGCGGGCCAAGGGTCGCAGCGAGGTGCGGGTAGTGGCCCAAGGCGGTGACGGTGGCACCACTGACATCGGATTTGGCTGCCTGTCAGGGATGTTTGAGCGCAATGATGATGTGCTCTATATCTGTTACGACAACGAGGCTTACATGAACACTGGCGTGCAGCGCTCCAGTGCCACGCCGCCAGCGGCTCGAACAGCCACGACCATGTCGGTCGGACCTCACCCGGGCAATGAGTTCGGTCAGGGAAAGAATGTGCCGCAAATTGCCATGGCCCACGAAATTCCTTATGTCGCAACTGCGACTGTGGCGGACCTGCGTGATTTGGAGTACAAAGTCAAAAAGGCCATGACCATTCGTGGTGCACGCTACATCCATATCTTTGTGCCGTGTCCGTTAGGTTGGGGTGCAGCCTCGCACGACACCATCCGTTTGGCACGACTGGCAGTTGAAAGCGGTGTGTTTCCGGTGTTCGAGGCCGAACGTGGTGAAGTCACCGGTGCGCTGAAAATTCGGCACCAGGTGCCAATCGAGGAATACCTCAAACCGCAAAAACGTTTCGCTCACTTGTTCGGCAAAACGCCTGACCTTGAAACCATTGCACGCCTGCAAGCTCGGGCTGATCGCAATATTCGCCGTTTCGGCCTGTTAGGGGAATGACCATGGAAAAACCATTTGCCATCACGCTCGACGTAGGTACGTCGCTCGCCAACCATACCGGCTCATGGCGCACCTCACGCCCGGTCTACCTGAACCGTATTCCACCGTGCAACCATCAATGTCCGGCCGGAGAAAACATTCAGGCTTGGCTATTTCATGCAGAGTCTGGTGAGTACGAGCAAGCCTGGCGGGTGCTGGTTGAGGAAAACCCGTTTCCCGCCGTCATGGGTCGGGTGTGCTATCACACCTGTGAAGGCGCTTGCAATCGCGGCAAGATGGATGCACCAGTCGGCATTAATTCAGTCGAGCACTTTCTGGGTGACCAAGCCATCGCGCAAGGCTGGAAGTTTGCTCCTCCTGCTGCAGTCACTGGCAAAAAGGTACTGGTGGTAGGCGCTGGGCCATCGGGCTTGGCGGCGGCCTACCATTTGGCGCGTCTGGGGCACTTGGTCACGGTGCAGGAAGCCGGTCCTTTACCGGGTGGCATGATGCGATTTGGTATTCCACAGTACCGTCTGCCTCGCCAGGTGCTGGATGCAGAGGTGCAGCGCATTGTTGATTTGGGTGTGACGATCAATTACAACGTCAAAGTAAGCAACGTTCTGGATGCCAAACAATCGGGCGGTTTTGATGCCGTATTTTTGGCTGTGGGTGCCCATATTGCCAAGCGTGCTTACATCCCTGCGGGTGACTCAGCGAAGGTGCTCGATGCGGTGTCGGTGCTACGCTCCATGGAGGGCGAGGATAAGCCCTTGTTGGGGCGGCGAGTCATAGTCTATGGCGGAGGTAATACGGCAATTGACGTGGCCCGTACCGCCAAACGGCTGGGTGCCACCGAGTCCATCATCGTTTACCGGCGAAACCGTGAGAAGATGCCAGCGCATGACTTTGAAGTTGAAGAAGCCCTGCAGGAAGGTGTGCTGATCAAGTGGTTGTCCACCATCACGCAGGCGGGCGAGTCCTCCATCACGGTTGAAAAGATGGCGCTTGACGAGAAAGGCTTTCCACAGCCTACCGGTGAGTTCGAGACCCTAGAGGCCGACTCTGTGGTGCTGGCGCTGGGGCAGGATGTCGATTTGTCACTGATCGAGGGGGTGCCAGGCTTGGCGGTGAAAGACGGTGTGGTGCAAGTGGATGCCCAGATGATGACGGGTCATGCAGGCATTTTTGCCGGTGGTGACATGGTTCCTGCCGAGCGCAATGTCACTGTGGCAATTGGCCATGGCAAGAAAGCCGCCCGCAATATCGATGCGTGGCTGAGTGGCAGTGCCTACCTGCCGCCACCCAAGAGCGAACTGGCCAGCTTCGACAAGCTCAATCCGTGGTACTACAGCGATGCCCCTAAAACCATGCGACCGATGCTCGACATCATCCGCCGGAAGTCCACTTTTGAAGAAGTCCAGGGCGGGCTCGATGAGGGCAATGCCTTGTTTGAAGCCCGACGCTGCCTGTCATGTGGGAATTGTTTTGAATGCGATAACTGCTACGGAGTTTGTCCCGACAATGCCGTGATCAAGAAGGGGCCGGGCAAAGGCTTTGACTTCAATTACGATTATTGCAAGGGCTGTGGCATTTGTGTGTCGGAATGTCCCTGTGGTGCCATCAAAATGGTGCCTGAAGACATTTGATTATTGCACCAGGAGTGTTGGAGATTTGAAAGATTTCTTTTGACTACCAATCGCAACCGGTTGCCCTTGAATAAATGGCATTTCAGGAATTACCATAGCCCAGGGCTGGGACAGCCAAGGTTGGTAAAGTTCGATGTATTTAATGAGGAGTTCTGTCATGTTTAAACATATTCTGGTGCCTGTTGATGGCTCTGACACTGCGCAAACCGCTGTCGATAAAGCCATTGGGCTGGCGCAGGCGTTTGGTAGCCGTGTAACTGTCATTTATGTGATTGATCCCTATCCCTTCACGGGTGTGGGAACTGACTTTGCCTATGGTCAGATTGAGTATCTGAGTGCCGCAACAGCTGAGGCGAATACTTCAGTGCATGCGGCCAAGGAATCGTTTATCGCCGCTGGTGTGACGGTCGATACCTCTGTGATTGAAGCGAATGCCGTTTGGCGCGGTATCGTGGAAGCAGGGGCATCGCTGGAGGCTGATTTGATCGTGATGGGTTCGCACGGCCGCAGCGGCTTGGAAAAACTGGTGCTTGGCAGCGCCGCTCAAGCGGTGCTGTCGCACACCAAACTGCCGGTGTTGGTGGTGCGTGATTAATGTGCTAGGTTTGAGAATTTATTTGTGACGTAAATCGGCATGAAAGGCCCGTCAATCAAGCACAAGTTGCTCATTATTAAATAGCAAAATTGAGCACCGTCGGAGTCAGCGTTAAAGTTGTCAATTAAGTTCGTAAGGCTCGGGTTCTCATGCCGTAAAAGATCCGGAAATCGTACCCAAGCATCGCAACCCAGAGGTCTCGATGGCCTGCTGAAGAAGCCAGAAAAATATCAACAAAATCGGCTTCTATAGCTCGCACATCTAGCGCGAGTAGCTCATGTATTTATAGCGAATTGTGGAATTTATCCGCACTGCCCAACATAGCCACAGGCGGTGCAAAAGTCACAGCCGTCTTTGTGAATCACGGTAGGGTTGCCGCATTCGGTGCAAACCTTGCCGGCCATGGTTCGACTGGCTTCACGGGTTTCGGGTGAGTCGAGCACGCCCATGTCGCGCAGCGGGTAGCCTTCTTCGTTCAGGATGCCCAGCATCGCATAGCGGTGAATGATCAAGCGGGCAATGTAGGCCACAGTGGAGGGCCAGGTTTGTTGATGCCGCTCGCCGTTGGGTAACCCTGGCACGAAGGCCATGAAGTGTCCCAGTGGCTCGGCATAGTTGAGTAGTTTGCGCAATTTCATGCCGACCCAGGCTGGATCAATCACCCGCATGTCCAACGACAGCAAGCGCGCCAGTCCGTCCATGGCTTTAGGGTAGTTGCCTGAGAAGCCGACTGCGCAAGGACGTGTCACAACGTTGCCGTCAGGCCCTGGCAGGTTGACTTCTTTGAGGGTTACGGTGAAGGACTCGCCCGTGGCCGGATTGTCCACATCGACGGCCCAGGCCAGGGTGCCCGATGGTCCGGTTTGCGGTTCGCCACGACTGAACATGGCATCGATCACGGGCGTTGATACTGGCACAACGGGTGCAGCCTTGGGTGCAGCCTTGGGTGCAGCATTGGCCGTGATCTGCTCACATCGCCAGCGAATCACGGCTGCTGTGGCTGCCACAACGCCGGGGAACAAACGGCGTTCACCATGTGGCGGGAGCGGCATCTCAAAGGCATGTTCCTCGCTGACGGTGGCCAGGGCATCAAGCTTCAACTGTAGCCAGGCCGGATCGTTGGCGCGCAGATCCATGGACAAGGTTTTGGCCAGAGCACCCAGTCCGCGTGGCTGCTCAGAGCCGTTGACCCAGACTTCAAACGGCTCTGGCGTGCCACCCTCTTGCGGCGCAAGTTCACCTATGAAAAGGGCAAAATCGCCAAAAGGATGTTGCACCATGAAGGTCCAGGCAGGGTTGCCACCCGGCAGGCCAGGTCGACCAGGCCAGCGCAGTGACGACAGTAACTGAGCGCCGATTCAAACAATCCGGACTCGATGAACGGCTGAGCCTGGCTGACTTTGACTGGCGCTTTACGCAACAGGGCTTTGGACTGGAGGTCACGAATCTCGATGCGGTGCTCGAAGATGCGCACCAGCACCAGGGAGCCAATGGGGGCCGGGCGTGCGGCGTAGCTGCTGTGGTCAACGCGCACGCAGGTGTCGTCGTAGACGGTGCGCTGGGATTCGGTGAAATATTGCATGCCCACGATT
>CAIYNH010000881.1 GCA_903927495.1 uncultured beta proteobacterium | reverse complement strand
CTGCAACTGCCAAAGCCTTCCAGCATTCATCATCCGCATAGGTTTGTCTGGTAGCGACACCTTCCAACTCTCCAGCGCCATAGCCAAGCATTTTCTCAAATGCCGGATTGGCCCACAGAATCACTCGGTTGATGACCCTTGAAATACCAATCATGTCGTTGTCGAGCATGGCTTTTTGCTCCGCCAGAAGTTGCTCCAGACGCTGCTCACTGTGCTTTCGCTGAGTGATGTCGCGTGCTAACACAATGAAACTTGGCAACTCGTTTAACAGTGTCGCCTTGCGGGCAATCGACAACTCAAACCACATCGATCCCTGAGGTTCATTGAATAGAATCTGCCTGTCGGTGCAATGACCACCGTCATTTGCCAATTTCAAAGCTGACATGACCATGGCGCAATCCTCGGCATCCAGCACATCCGAAACGTGCCTGCCTACAAAATTGCTGACACCAGCGAAACGCGAATTGGAATTGGGCACCTGGACCGCCAGAAACGTTCCAAGCAAGTCAACCTCAAACAATAAGTCCGGGATGGCTTTTAAAGTTGCATTATGTTGCGCCAAAGTCTTTTCGGTCGCCAATTTGGCTTGACCAAGCGCCTCCAATGATTTGCTCAAGGCGGTGGTCTTGGACAATACAAGATGCCGCAGTGTGACGTTCCAGACCGACAGTGCCAATGCCAGCAGTAGCACACCGAGCAAAAAATAACCCACATACCGCACATAGACCGAATCCCGGTAATGCTCAACAGGTTCACCTTTCCATTTTTTTTCAATTTCAAGGTATTCCTCGGAAGTAATGCGCCCGAATCCGTCCTCCACCAATTTCAGCATACCGGTATTGCCCTTGCGCACAGCACGATGAAACTCACCCGAATACAAAGCCAGTGAATGTCGAAAATCGCGCTCAATCCCCCGCTGATTGAGTAGGAAGGCAGCAGGTGGATGATCCATGCAAAAAACCCTCACATCGCCTTGCGCAGCTGCCTCAACCACGGCCGTATAGCTGGGAAAGTGCTTGAGGCTATCGACACCATGAGCCTGCATGGTTTCAATGCAGGCATCACCGGCTTTCACACCCACCGAAAATCCCTTTAGCGAATCTGCGCTGAGAATGCCACTGATCGACTTGTGAAAGAAGATCGAGACATCCAGCCTTACATAAGGTGCAGCGAAGTCGTAAATCCGGTCACGTGCTGGATTAAAAAAAATGGTGTCTATGACATCAGCCTGACCCGACTGCAGCCGCTGTTGTGCGGCAGCCCAATCCATTGCCTGCAATCTGGCCGCGACGCCCGTGCGCGACTCCCACAGTGCCCAGACATCTTTGAGAATGCCCTGGATTTGCCCGGCAGCATCGCGAAAAATATAGGGTGGGTAATTGTCATCAAGCACAACGGTGATGGATTTGATGCCGGCTTCAGTCGCCAGTGCCATCGCCGCGGGATTTGCGACCAGCAGCACGAAAGCCACCAAGATGCGGAAAAATTCAAGAAGCCAAGGAATCTTCATGGCGATTTGATGAAATCTTAAAGGTTTTCAAACTGCTATCAATAACATTGCAGTCGACGCTAGATGGACGGGCTTTATAGCCATTTTATTGATCATAGAATAGAACTAACTTACAGGCTCTTGGCCGCCTCATTTCCTGCATACCAGCCACCTCTGTCGCGGCCAGAACCGCAACCATTCACACCAAGCCCGCTCGCATTGCATAGCGCACCAAACCGGCCACTTCGTGAATGTCAAGTTGTTTCATGAGCTGGCTGCGGTGGGTTTCTACAGTTTTCACGGACAAGTCAAGCCCACGGGCAATTTCTTTGGTGGACTTGCCCTGTGCAATCAGCTGCAGTACCTCACGCTGACGCGGAGTTAACGGACCAGCGGCCTTCTCGTCGCCGCGCAGTCGTTGCACGTAATCACTCAGCACGCCTCTAGAAACCGCCGGACTGAGATAAGTCTCGCCCCGCAGCACCGCCGTCAGGGCCATTTCCAACTCCATCGGCGCAGCGTCTTTCAGCAAGTAAGCCACAGCGCCATGACGCAATGCCTGGCGAACATATTCTTCGTTTTGATGCATGGACAAAATCAAGACTCGAATGTCAGGCCGCACTTTGAGCAAGCGCGCTGTGGCCTCCAGCCCATTAATTCCTGGCATGGCGATATCCATCAGCACCAAATCCGGTTGCAATTGATCTGCCAAATCCAGCAAAGCCAAACCGTCGCCGACCTCACCCACCACTTCAAAGTCAGGCATCGACTCCAATAACTTTCGCAGACCGGCACGTACCAGGGTATGGTCATCAGCCAGCAGTACCCGCGCCCGCTTCATACTGACTCAACCTGGGCTCGCCATGGGCATCGGAGCAGCACCGTGCTGCCCTGACCTGGTTCAGATTCGATGTCAAGGTGTCCACCTATTAAAGTGGCCCGTTCCTGCATACCCAACACACCCAGACTGCCACCTGCAACTGCGCGCTCATGCATAACTGCCATATCAAATCCCTTGCCGTCATCCTGAACGTAAAGCACCAGTTCATCGCCGTCCCGGCTCAGATTGATGGCTACCCGGTTTGCATGGGCATGGCGTGTAATGTTGGTCAGCGCCTCCTGAACAATCCGAAAACAGGTGGTTTCAATCTCGGGAGCTAGCCGGGACTGCACCCTCTCGTGGTGAAAATCCACTACAAATCCGGCGCGATGAGAGGTTTGATCTGCGATCCACTTCAACGCCGGAGCCAAGCCCAAGTCGTCCAGCATGGAAGGCCTCAAGCCGGTCGCCAAGTGACGAACCTGCTGCAGGGCAGCTTCAACGATACGAATATTCTCTAGATTAAGTTCAGGCGGTGCCCGATCCTTGAAACGTTCACTCATTTGCAAATTGATTTTGATCGCCGTCAGTGATTGACCCAGCTCATCGTGCAGTTCGATGGCCACACG
>CAIYNH010000880.1 GCA_903927495.1 uncultured beta proteobacterium | reverse complement strand
GCCCAAAGTCCCTGACTATGGGGTCGAACGCGACGATGTTGCAGCTTTGTTGCAAGAATGGGTTACAACACAAAGGACCTCAAATGCCACCCCGGTCAAACTGATTTATCCGCTCGAACATGCCTATACCGCAGCGGAACTTGGGTTCGCGCAGTTGAAAGGAGCCGATGCCGCAGTTGCGCCCGTTCTACTGGCCGCCAGCGAGCTGGCAGCGTGTGAACTACATTTGGCGTTGTTAACCATTGCGGAAAGCGGCAGCGCGGAATATGTTGATTACACGCCACGGCATGGTCGCCGTGGCGCTTATTGCGAGGATGAGTTTGAGGTTGGAGAGGTTCATGACCGCACGGCCCATCTATCTGAGTGGCGTACTGCGACCGGCAGCAACGCCGACTTGCGTGAACTCCCATTCGGAGAAGATGAACTATGTCCGCTTGATGCGTTGGGTGACATGGAAGATGCAGAGTTGGAGTTTCATGAGGCTACCGGCAATGAAGGTGTTTCTTTTGACCGCAGCTACTGTCGGGCTGCGCTGGTGATTTGGCCGAGTGGTAAAAAACTCTCAATCATTAGCCAAGCCGGACTTAAGCAGAGTCTTCCTTTTTTGTCCGAACTCGTTGCGAGCAGTGCCCTGTCTAACCCGCAAGCGATTTCGCAAAAGCAGCAAGCCATGGAACTCGCCGGTTTAATGTTGAACACTTGGCCGCGCAGGACGCATTATTACGGGTCTGATCCGGCCCCGGCAACCATGCTGGGATTGCTGCAACAGATGGCGAATGGCGCGTTGCTTGAGCGCTTTCTGGTCGAGGTTTCCGCACAAGGTAGCTATTGCAAAACCGACAACCGGGCGTTGATCGCGGCCTGTCGGCTGTTACCGATCGAACGGACCATCGAATTGCTTGCTGAGATCATCGAGGCGAACAAGAGTCTGGCGCTTGCCGGTTGCTGTGGACTTCTGCACGCCTGTATTAATTTGGCGAGCGATGCGGTCCTGCTGGAAAAGCTCCTACCGGTCGCAACCAGCCTTTGTCAGACACTGCCTGATGGGGTGGTCAAGCCGGGCTTGCAAAATAAAGCGCCAATCGCGGATTCTGAAATGATGGTTGACTTGCTGCGCTCGCTGGGCCAACTCGATCACGTATTGGCAAGTCAATTGGTGGCAAGCACCAGTGGCCGTGTGTTGGGCGCGCCTGAAATCTACCCAATTGACGCTCTGGTCACCCCCGTAGCGCTGCAAATGGTGGGTGAAGCAGGCGCAAAATTACTGCATCAGGCCAGCCTGAATCACCTGAAAAAACGGATAGCCGAACCATTGGCTGCACCTGGCGACTGGAGTCGAGTTAGTGCCATCGTATGCCGTTGCAAGGATTGTGCTGAGTTGAGCCGTTTTTTGGTTGCCCCCATGCTACCAAGATGGGTATTCAAAGCCGCAGAATCCGCCCGTCGTCACGTTCAGGATTCCATTGTCCGCAACCATGCTGATCTGGATTACAGTACCAACACTGCTGGTCGCCCCTATCAGCTTGTGTGTGTGAAGAATCAGGCCAGCTATCAGCGCCGCGTCGCTCAGCGTGCGATTGATATTGTCGATTTGGCTCGACTGCAGTTGTTACCTGGCTCAGGCGCGGACTGAGCCATGCAAGCATAAAGTTGGATCTGCCAGTTGCGCATCCGTCATGGCTGCTAGGCGACGTAACCTGGCCGCCAGAAAACCAATCCGCCACACATCGGTCAATTCCATGAAGACCGTACGGTTGGTTACTACGCCCGGTCGATTCAAATTTCACAGTGGTAATGGTCAAACGCGCATTAAACGTTGCCATCTGTTGTCCGTGAGTGCAAGCCAGCGCCAGTAAATGGAATAAGTCAACTGCCCCGATCTTTTCAGTTTAGTCTGGTCAACGATTTGAATGCCATGCAAACTAACAGCCTCAGGCCAAGAAATAGGGCACGACAATGAAAACTAGGTGACCGCATCGTGCTAATGATGCGTCGGGTCTATCATTGCATTCCAGCGATTGCTACACATAAGGGCATGATTCCGGCATAGTGATGGATGAGATCTCGACACAGTTGCCACAGGTAATCCTTATGCCCACCATTCAAGAGAGTGGGGAAAGTACCTAAACCCCACCACGTAGATGTAACAATTCACAGCCAAAGCGCCACCCAACCCGGTGGTCGTGCCAGCATCGACCAAAGCTCGCTACTCTTGTTAGCACGCCAAGTTCCCCATCCGGTCTCACGGTCCGATGGCTCATGGGCGCGACAAACGCAGCACCTCACCCACACGCGCCTTTGCAATGTCGTCGTCATGGAATGGCAGCACCGGCCATTCTTTGCGTGAGAATAGTCGCATCTGGTCATTGGCATGTGGTGACGCTGGATCGGTGCTCTGCCCATAGGTCAGGATGGCTTGCACAACTGGGCCGCGGTCGTCGAAGCTAACCGTTTGAATATAGCTGGAGCCGTAGTCAATGGTCAGTCCTTTGGGCTTGATGCCCGGTGTAAACTGGTCTCCAAGGTTGTTTAGCACTCCTTCAAATTCATCGCCACCGTGCAATGCTATGGCTTCATCTGTAATCAATGGGCGTTGTACCGTGCCAAGTGGGGCATCCAGCGCAAATCCCGCAGTTCGCACAGCCTTGACGGCTGCGGTAAGCGAGTTCCAGACCTTGCCAGCGACTTCAGCATCACTCATTTTCAGACCTGTTGGTGTTACAACAGGCTGTGCCGGATCGAAAGCAATGCGGTGAATGCCAGAGACGTTGCGTGCGGTACGCCAGAACTCTCGGAACAGGTGAGCTCCGCGTGAT
>CAIYNH010000879.1 GCA_903927495.1 uncultured beta proteobacterium | reverse complement strand
GCTCAAACAAGCGCGACTCCAATACCGTGAGCAAATCTGTGCGCTGATGCGTCAGACGTTCGAGATCATCCATGGCGGTTTGAATTTCATCAAAGGTCAATACCCGGCCCCTGATCTCAATGCCGCCTTGACCGGGTGTGATCTTGATTTCCGCTGGGTTGACCCCGGCCAGACCAGAAACCCGCTCCCCCAAGGATTCCAATTGTGTCATTTTGGCCTGGATTTCACCCAATCGGCGTGCCATGACATCAAGGTTCTCGCGCACGAAACGATCACGCTGTTCAAACTCATCCTTGACTACAAGCTTGACCAAGGTGCCAATAACAGGCCAGCCCTCGCGGGCACCTTTCAGGAACACCCAGTGGTACAAACCCAGAGCCAGCAACATCAAAATGAAAGCGCTCAGCACAAAGGCTCCTACCAGTTGCACGCCGGTCAAATGAAGTGCCCTGGACTTGGCCAGCCAGGCATCAGTGATAATCAATTGCATTTGCAGTTACCTCAAAATCAATGAACCATCGCAAGCCATCAGTTTCTCTGCTGCAAGCCAGTCAAAATAATACCAGTCTGGCCCGGTTGATGGATATTCACCGCGATTCCAATGTCCGACTGCAGGCCATTACGGCGCTGATTCCTGCAGCACTTAGGCCCAGCGTCAAAGCCGGGCCGATCGAACAAGGTGTCTGGTGCCTGCTTGTGGCGAACACTACTACAGCCGCCAAATTGCGTCAACTTTTGCCGGCCTTTGAAGCCCAGCTGCGGGTCAATGGCCTCGATGTCAAAACCATCAGACTCAAGGTCAGTCGCGCGGGGTGACTCCAATCGAAACCGTCATTTCAATGACTTGATACTATTTTGCCATGCCAATTTGGCAGTTTCGAAGGCGCATTGTGGGGCTATTTGGAACGGTCGGCAAATCCGTTTTGACGCCATGCCTCAAACACGGTGATGGCCACCGCGTTGGACAGGTTCAGGCTGCGCTGACCGGCAAGCATCGGAAGTTTGAGTGTTTGCGACAGATCAATCGAGCTCCGCACAGCATCGCTCAGTCCTTTGGTTTCTGAACCAAAAACGAGGTAGGCACCGTCTTTGAACTTGGCATCAAAGACCAACCTGGTGGCCCGGGTCGTGAGCGCAAAAAGATTTTCTGGCTGGGGTTGTTCGCTGTCCAGAAAGGCTCGCCAGTTGGCATGGCGCTTGACGGTGGCGTACTCGTGGTAGTCCAGTCCGGCGCGGCGCATGTGTTTGTCCTCCATTGAAAACCCTAAAGGTTCAACCAAATGCAGGGTGCAGCCGGTGTTGGCAGCTAGGCGGATAGCATTGCCAGTGTTGGGAGGGATTTCAGGCTCGACCAAGACAATATGAAACATGGCCGAATTGTCGCAGTGTCCGAGTTCTTGTCAGCTTTATTCGGTGCGGGCGATCACCAAACCCGTAACATGGGCAGCGCCAGCGACTTTGAGTACCTGTGCTGCTGCGAAGATGGACGCTCCAGTGGTCATTACGTCATCGACCAGCACCAGTCGAGCACCCTTGATTTGGCTTATTTTCAGTGGCTCAACGGCAAAGGCATCGGTCAATGCGGTCAGTCTTTGGGCACGTTTGAGGGTGTGTTGGGACGGTGTGTCGCGGATCCGAAGCAACAGCTTGGCCTGAGTTTTACCTTCGGAGAGTTGACGTGCCAGCAGTAGTGCCTGGTTATAACCGCGCAGGGCCAGACGTTGGTTTGAAAGCGGCATTGGCAACAATGCGTCGGCTCTTTCCAACGCTGGTTCAACCCAAGGAGCGGAGCGCAGCAGTGTGGCGAAACTGCGCACCAGTCCAGGCTGCGCATGGAATTTGTAGTCGGCAATCAGGTTGGACCAGGGAAACGCATAGGGAACAGCGGCCAGGCATAAATCCAGCGCTGTCGGCGCTTTCAGACAGGTGCCACATTGCCTTACAGCCTCGGGCAGAGGCCGGGCGCAAGTGCTGCACCGGTGTTGTGGCTGGGCAAACTGGGCCACGCATGCTTCACAAACCGGTTGTGCGGGCCACGCATGGCAGACCCGGCACTGGCTTGATATCCGATGCCGTAACTCCGAGATCAAATGAGCAAACATGCAATCAATATACTCGCGCTATTTTCAAATTCACTATGGCCGAAAAAAAACCACCCACTATCGACTCCCCGGCTGCCAGGCGTTGGCAGCGTATGCCGATGCCAGAGTCTCCATGGTTGCACGAAGAGGTGGCACGGCGGATGCAAGACCGGCTCGATTACATCAAGTCTGAGCCGGCCAGTTGGGTGCATTGGATGCCGGGGCTTGGTGGCATGGATGCCCACTCCCTATTGGTGCAGCGTTATCCAAAAGCCACCTGCACCGTGCTTGAAACCACTTCGGCACGGTCACTTAGTGCGCAAAATAAGCTCACTGTGCCATGGTGGAGTCCTCAGCGCTGGCTAAAACCGCAACCCCAGATTGTGAGTCAGATTGACCGGCCGACGCAGATGCTGTGGTGCAACATGGCTTTGCACATGAGCGAAGATCCGCAAGCCCTGATGTCGCAATGGCAGCAAGCCCTGGAAGTTGACGGGTTTCTGATGTTTTCTTGCCTTGGGCCTGACACCCTCAAAGAATTGCGCGGCATTTACCAGACCCTGAACTGGCCGATGCCAAATCATGAATTTACCGACATGCACGATTGGGGCGACATGCTGGTTGCAGCTGGTTTTGCCGAACCGGTGATGGATATGGAGCACATCACGCTGACGTTTGAGACACCAGAGCGCTTGCTCAAGGAATTGCGCGGACTGGGGCGTAATCTGCACGTAGGGCGTTTTGGCGGATTACGTGGGCGGCGATGGTATGGGCAGTTGTTGCAGGCACTCGGAAATGCACCGCTACAACTGACCTTTGAAGTGGTTTATGGTCATGCGTTCAAGCCGGCCCCCCGGCTTGCAGTTACTGCACAGAGCGAAATTTCGCTCGAGGGGATGCGTCAAGCGCTTGTTCGTGGCAAGATGGCTCAATCAATTCAGCATAACTAGGGTTTACGTTATCCATGTTTCACAGCAAAATGGATAAATTTGCTGACAATCAGGTTATGTCGAAAAGTTCATAAGTCAATTCAGTCAGGAGACGCTTCATGCCTTTAACTTCGTCAAAAATATCACGACGCACCTTGTTTGCGAGCGCAAGCACGGTTGGTGCTTTGGCTGCAACTGTTAGTGTGCTGCCTTCAATTAAACCGATCGCACCGGCAACTCCCGTTGCCAGAGCCAAGCCAGAAAAAGGGGGCGGTTACGACCTGAGCGAGCACGTCAAGCAGTATTACAAGACCGCCTTGGTCTGAGCTTGCACCCCCACCATTTTCGGAGACAAAAATGTTGTTAACCAAAAAATCAGGTTTGGTGGGTGCTGCCGGGCGCACTCCATTTGTGCACAGTTTGCAGCGTGGCTTGTCCCAGGCGCTGCCCACCATGGATCGGCGTGCCTTTTTGCGACGCTCGGGTCTGGGTGTGGGGGTTGGTTTGGCAGCTTCGCAACTCACATTGGTCAGGAAGGCCGGCGCAGCCGTTGGCAATGAGGCGTTGGGTGAGGGCAAGATCGAGGTCAAACGCACGGTCTGCACCCATTGCTCGGTGGGTTGTGCGGTAGATGCGGTGGTTGAAAACGGCGTTTGGGTCCGTCAGGAACCGGTATTTGATTCACCCATCAATTTGGGTGCCCATTGCGCCAAAGGTGCGGCCTTGCGTGAGCATGGTCATGGTGAATTTCGACTGCGCTACCCGATGAAACTGGTTAACGGCAAATACGAGCGCATCAGTTGGGATAATGCATTGAATGAGATCAGTGGCAAGATGCTGGAGCTTAAAAAGGCCAGTGGCCCGGACAGTGTCTACTTTGTAGGGTCTTCCAAGCACAATAACGAACAGTCGTATCTGTTGCGAAAGTTTGTCAGTTTTTGGGGTACCAACAATTGCGATCATCAAGCGCGGATTTGCCACAGCACCACAGTGGCCGGGGTGGCAAACACCTGGGGCTATGGTGCCATGACCAACTCGTACAACGACATGCAAAACAGCAAGTGTGCGCTGTACATCGGCTCTAACGCTGCCGAAGCCCATCCGGTGAGTATGTTACACATGCTGCACGCCAAAGAAACCGGCACAAAAATGATTGTGGTGGACCCGCGTTTCACCCGCACGGCTGCCAAATCAGACGAATACGTACGAATTCGCTCTGGTTCAGACATTGCTTTCCTGTTTGGCGTGCTTTATCACGTTTTTAATAACAATTGGGAAGACAAAAAATACATCAGCGACCGTGTTTACGGCATGGAAAAGGTCAAGACTGAGGTTATGGCCAATTGGACGCCCGATAAGGTTGAAGAAGTTTGTGGTGTCAAGGAAGAACAAGTGCTGCGAGTCGCCCGCATGATGAGCGAAAACCGTCCCAGTACGCTGGTCTGGTGCATGGGCCAAACCCAGCACAGCATTGGCAATGCGATGGTGCGGGCCTCGTGTATTTTGCAATTGGCGTTGGGCAATGTCGGTAAAAGCGGTGGTGGAACCAACATCTTTCGTGGTCACGACAATGTTCAGGGTGCTACCGATGTCGGCCCCAATCCAGATTCATTGCCTGGCTATTACGGCATCGTCGAAGGGGCATGGAAGCATTACGCCAAAGTCTGGGGGGTTGACTTTGAATGGATCAAAAAGCAGTTTTCATCCCCTGCCATGATGAGCAAACCCGGCATTACGGTGTCACGCTGGATCGACGGGGTGCTGGAAAAGAATGAGCTGATTGACCAGGATAGCAACCTGCGCGGGGTCTTTTATTGGGGTCATTCACCCAACTCGCAAACCCGTGGTCTGGAAATGAAGCGGGCAATGGACAAGCTTGATCTTCTGGTGGTGGTGGATCCCTATCCATCGGCAACCGCCGCTATGGC
>CAIYNH010000878.1 GCA_903927495.1 uncultured beta proteobacterium | reverse complement strand
GCGGCAAAGGACTTGGTGCGCATCTCATCTTGGCGGTAAAACAGATTTCGCCGAGGTTCAACTTTTTCGATGGTGCCTTCGTCTTGCGATGCCTGCCACAACACCCGGTCCCCGACCACGCCCTGACTCTTTTTTCCGCGTGAGTGACAAATCAAACGATCGCCTAGCTCTGGTTCCACCAGAAAGTGGCGCCCATAGTTGGCCACAATAAGCCCATTCTGTTGCATTGGCAGTGCCATCAAGCGCCAGTCAAGTTCATCATATATGCTATGCTTATCATAGCTTCCTCTGCTTTACTGATAAGCGTTTCAGATACTTTTTTCATTTAAACTCAGTGGTGATGAATTTGATAACATTCGTGCCAGTCGTTCGGAGGCTGCCGGGTGTGAGTAATAAAATTTCACAAAAATCGGGTCCGGTGTGAGGGTTGAAGCATTGTCCTCGTAGAGTTTGAGCAGCGCAGTGGCCAGAGCAGTCCCACTGGTGTGCTGCACCGCGTAGGCATCCGCCTGAAACTCATGCTGTCGTGAAAAGTGGGCAAAGATTGGGGCCATGAAAAAGCTGAACACCGGCATGGCCAACATGAAAAGCAGCAGCGCCAGCGCATCGTTAGCCCCAACAAGGTTCGGCACTACCCCCAAACCGGTGTAAAACCAGGTCTGCTGCGACAGCCAACCCAGCAGCGCAAAGCCGGTCAGGCTCATGGCAAACATCGAGATGATGCGTTTGATGATGTGCTTGTGCTTGAAATGGCCCAACTCATGCGCCAGCACTGCGTCGACCTCAGAGGAACACAACTTGGAAAGCAGGGTATCGAAAAAAACCACACGTTTAGCAGCGCCAAAGCCGGTGAAATAAGCGTTGGCGTGGGCACTGCGCTTACTGCCATCCATCACAAAAAGTCCTTTGGACGAAAAGCCGCAGCGTTGCATCAAGGCATTGACGCGCGCTTTCAGTTCAGCATCCTCAAGCGGGACAAATTTATTGAAAAGCGGAGCTATCAAGGTCGGGTAAATCACCAACAGCAGCAAATTGAAGCCCATCCAAACGCCCCACGCCCATAGCCACCACAAAGGACCGGTGGCCGCCATCATCCACAAGATCAATGCAGCAATCGGCAAACCAATCAAGGCGGCAATCAGACTGGACTTGAGCAAATCAGCCAGCCACAGTTTAAAGGTCATTTTGTTGAATCCAAAACGTTCTTCAAGTACAAAGGTCTGGTAAAGCGTCATCGGCAATTCGATCACGCCGCCAATAGCAACAAACGCCACCAGCAGCGCCAGTTGCTGCACCATGCCGAGCCCCAACCAACCCACAAGCGATTGATTCAGCAAAGTCAGCCCCCCCAGTAAAGTCCAGCCAACCAGCAAGACCGTCCCCAAGGCCAGTTCCAGCAAGCCCAGACGCGCTTTTGCCAGCGTGTAGTCAGCGGCTTTTTGATGGGCAGCCAGCGTGATCGTTTGCGCAAATGCCACGGGCACTTGGACGCGGTGCAGGGCGACATGACGGATTTGCCGGGAACTGAGCCAGAATTTCAGCAGCATGCCAATGGCCAGCGCAGCAGCAAAAGTCAGGGTCAATAGGAATGAGGTGTCGAATGGGGTGTTTGAGTCAGGCATGGCCGCGAAGTTTAGGGCATCGGCGACAATTTGACAGATGAAAACACCCAACACCCCTTCAGAGCCCTGTCTGCTCGCAAAATCGGATCAAAACCTGGTCTGGCTGGACTGCGAAATGACCGGCTTGAACCCCGAACATGACCGAATCATCGAGATTGCCGTGATTGTGACGGATGCCCATCTGACGCAGCGCATCGAAGGCCCGGTGTTGGTGATACACCAAAGCGACGCTTTGCTCGAAAGTATGGACAAATGGAACAAAAGCACACACGGCAAAAGTGGCTTAATCGACAAAGTCAAAGCAACCGACATGACTGAAGAGGCGGCTGAGAATGAGTTACTGGCTTTTTTGGCGCGCTATGTGCCCAAAG
>CAIYNH010000877.1 GCA_903927495.1 uncultured beta proteobacterium | reverse complement strand
CTTTGGGCACTTCAGTCGCCACTGATCGGCGCGCTTTGCGTTCGCGCACCGGGGCCAGCGACACCCGCAAACGCACCGGCACCTCGCCCTTGAGCACAGCACGCGAGTTGCCTGAGAGCTTCAAGGTGCTGAAGGCCTGGGCATCCACCGTCACTGCACCTATCGCAATCAATTGCCGTAACACGGCACGCCATTGCTGTTCACTCAAATCAGCACCAATCCCAAAAGTGCTCAAAGCCGAGTGACCGTACTGCGTCACCTTGTCGGTGGTCTTGCCACGCAAAATATCCATCAGGTGCCCGGCACCAAAGCCAAATCCGCACTGCTGCTGCACCCGGTAAATGGTCGACAGCAGCTTGCGTGCGGGCTCGGTTGCATCCCACACGGCAGGCGGGTGCAGACAGTTGTCGCAATTGCCACAGGGTTTGCTGGGTTCATCAAAGTAAGCCAGCAGCCGAACCCGGCGGCAATCGGTGGCTTCGGCCAGCGCCAGCAGGGCTTCAAGCTTGCCGCGCATGACTTGGCGAAATTCTTCGCTGGCACCACTTTCTGGGTCGTCAATCATGCGGCGCTGGTTCACCACATCTTGCAGGCCGTAGCACATCCAGGCATCGGCGGGCTGACCATCGCGCCCGCCACGTCCGGTTTCCTGGTAATAGCCTTCAATGTTCTTTGGCATGTCCAAGTGCGCCACAAAGCGAACATCAGGCTTGTCAATGCCCATGCCAAACGCTATGGTTGCCACCATCACAATGCCCTCGGTTCGCAAAAACTGGTCCTGATTGGCTTGGCGCACCTTGAAATCCAACCCGGCATGGTAGGGCAGCGCAGCGATGCCTTCGTCGCACAGGACATCGGCAATTTCTTCGACCCGTTTGCGCGACTGGCAATACACAATGCCCGCGTCACCCCGGTGCTCATCGCTGATAAAGCGCAGCAGTTGTTGCGTAGCCTGGGCCTTTTCAACAATGGTGTAACTGATGTTGGGCCGATCGAAACTGCTGACGAACTGGGTTGCGACCTGCAATTGCAGCCGTTCAACAATGTCAGCGCGGGTCAGGGCATCGGCGGTGGCGGTGAGCGCCATGCGTGGCACGCCCGGAAAACGCTCGTGCAGCACCGTCAAAGCACGGTATTCAGGGCGAAAATCGTGCCCCCACTGGCTCACGCAGTGGGCTTCGTCGATGGCAAACAGGCTCAACTGGCCGCGTTGATAAAGACCATCGAGAAGATCCAGAAAACGCGGCGTGGTGACCCGCTCTGGTGCCGCATAAAGCAGCGTGATGTCACCCTGCATCAAGCGTCGCTCGGTGGCGTAGGCCTCTGACCCGGAGAGTGTGGAATTCAAAAACGCGGCACTCACACCGGCCTCGTGCAAGGCACCAACCTGGTCATGCATCAGCGCAATCAGCGGCGAAATCACCACCGTAATGCCTAAGCCGGCTTGCTGCCTGGCAATGGCCGGAATCTGATAGCACAGACTTTTGCCACCACCCGTAGGCATCAGTACCAGCGCATCACCGCCAGCCAGCATATGCTCAATGATGCCCTGCTGGGGGCCACGGAAGGTCTGGTAACCAAAAACCGACTGAAGTATTGACTCGATGGACAAGATAATTACTACTGTATTGATAGCTTTCTACGCTTATCTATCAATCCATAGAGCCCTATAAAGCAAAAAATCATAGAAAGTGAATGCGGTGGTGTGGCGCGTCGCGCAGAGCCGCTATTGTCCCACCGTGGGCACCCATGTTCGCTGAACCCGTGCTTTGCCGCGAAGCCGAGCAGCAAGTAGATTGTCATTGGCGCATCGACACAGGGAATAAAACCGTAGCGTTCAGAAAGCGACTTCGCGATGGGCGCCTCCACACCGTTGTCAACCAAGTTTCAGCCTTTGAGCACGGCCATGCTGGCTGTTGTGGGTGCTTTGGTCGTCCGCGTAATGTTGGTCCTTATGCCAGTTGCAGCCAAGCATTCACCCCAGCGACGGAGGTGATACCGATCAAGTCTATGGTTTGTGCGCCCCAGGTCAGGGTGACATGCTCACCATTGACTGCGGCGCTGACCTCTGCCGTGCTGGCTGTTCCATAAAGTTGTATTTTGTCTGTTCCGACTTTAAAGTCTTCGATAGTGTCGTGGGCTACGCCGCCTTTGGCGTATTGAAAGAGATCCGCACCTGCGCCACCGTTCAAGGTGTTGCTGCCCGCGCCGCCAAACAGGGTGTCATTGCCATCGCCGCCTTGCAAGGTGTCGTTGCCCACATTGCCCCACAGGATGTCGTTGCCTGCCTCACCAAAGAGACTGACAGCGGCGATGATGTAGTTGGTGCTGGTGAGGTCAATAAGGTCGTCGCCTGCCCCGCCATGGATGTTCTCTATGGCGATGACTCGGGCCGTGTTGAGTTTGCCCTGGACATCGTTGGCCAGCACTGCATTGGCGTTAAAGAGTGAATAGGCATCGTGCAGGAAGAAGGCATCGCTGCCATTGGTGAGTTGCACGGTGTCGGCTCCGCCACCCCCGTCTACGATGTCGGCAAAGCGGACTTTGCCCTCAAGTAGAACCTGCTGTTCGGTGGCTGCACTGCCGGGTAAAGCTTGGTTGGCGGCTGCAAAGCCACTCAACCAAGTGCCATCGGAAGTGAGGTTCAATGTGTCGTTGCCGGCACCGGCGTTTATCAAGTCGGCACCGGTGCCGGGGTTCAGTGTGTCGTCAAAGGCAGTGCCAGTGAGGATGTCATCGCCGGTTGTTCCGTCTTGGTAGCCCAGAACGCTGCTGGAAGCTTGAGACGCTACGCTTTCCGTAGTGCCTTGTGCATCCGTGTAGTGCGCTACAGCCGTAATGACCTTGCCAACCTGAACTTGACCCAAGACCAGCGTGCTGGCCGTTGCGCCGGTAATATCGACACCCCCGGCTTGCCACTGGTAGCTGATGACTCCTGTGCCAGAGGTTGGAATGCCGTCAATGTCCACCAGCGTGTTG
>CAIYNH010000876.1 GCA_903927495.1 uncultured beta proteobacterium | reverse complement strand
GCCAATTTGCCCTCTGATGTTTACGATGCAGACGAAATAAGCTTGAAGGCCAATGTTCTGTTTGCCCATATTTATACGGCTGGATTGGGCGAGGGATCGAGGGTGTATCACTGATATGAGCAAGAACAAACCACTGCTGGTTCCCAAGAAAAACGAAGTCTCCCTCGTCCGTTCCTCAGCGGCCGAATACCTGACCTTTGTGGCCGCAACTGGCAGCGCGCAAAGCAGTGTGGAAATGCGCTACGAGGATGAAAACCTATGGCTCACGCAGAAAATGATGGCCACGCTCTACGATGTGTCGGTGCCCGCCATCAGCCAGCATTTGAAACGCATCTATGCCGACAACGAGCTGGAGCGCGAGGCAACTGTTAAGCAGTACTTAATGGTTCAAACCGAGGGCGACCGTGAGGTTCAGCGCAAGGTCGACCACTACAACCTGCAGGCCATCATCGCCGTTGGCTTCAAAATCGAAAATGAACGTGCAGTGCAATTCCGTAAGTGGGCCAACCAGATCGTCAAGGATTACACGATTCAGGGCTGGGCCATGGATGTGGACCGACTGAAACACGGCGGCAGCATCTTGGGCGTTGATTTTTTCGAGCGCCAACTGGAAAAGGTCCGGGAGATCCGGCTTTCAGAGCGAAAGTTTTACCAGAAAATCACCGACATCTACGCCACCTCACTGGACTATGACCCAACGGCCACGGCGACCAAGCGATTTTTTGCGGCAGTTCAAAACAAACTGCACTACGCGATCCACGGTCAGACTGCGGCGGAAGCCATTGTGGATCGTGCGGATCACAAAAAGGAAAACATGGGCCTGACCAGTTGGGATGGCGCACCCCACGGGAAAATCCACAAATACGATGTCTCCATCGCCAAGAATTACCTATCGGAGTTCGAATTGGCACAGATGCAGCGGATAGTCTCCGCCTACCTCGACATGGCAGAGCTTCAAGCCATGCGCCGCATCCCCATGACCATGCAAGATTGGGAGGTACGCCTGGGCGGTTTCTTGAGACTCTGGGACCGCGAAGTGCTACAGGACGCAGGCAAGGTCACCGCAGAAATCGCCAAGGCGCATGCTGAGAGCGAGTTCGAGAAATACCGCATCGTTCAGGATCGGCTGTTTCAGAGTGATTTTGACCGATTGATCGGTCAAACCGAATCGGCGCGTAAACCAACTTCTGGCGACAACGGAATGTAGCCAATGGATGTCTTGCCCACTACAGCGCCAACGGTTGATGCCAGTCTGCTGACCGCAGCACTGGCTGAAAATGCGCGCCTGATCGCGATGTTGGAAGCGCATGGCATTGACTGGCGATTGCCGCCGGAACCCATTCCCGTCAAGGCCACTCCGGTGGAATCGTCCCTATCGAAGCCTCAGAAGGTTGCGTTGTTTCGTGGTCTCTTCAGCGGTCGAACCGATGTTTTTCCGGAGCGGTGGGAAAACAAATCCAAAGGCAAATCGGGCTACTCA
This sequence comes from uncultured beta proteobacterium, assembly GCA_903927495.1. Lineage (GTDB taxonomy): Bacteria > Pseudomonadota > Gammaproteobacteria > Burkholderiales > Burkholderiaceae_C > Rhodoferax. Next base: position 2,499 of record CAIYNH010000876.1, on the reverse strand, counting down.
CCAACGTGCGCCAACCTTTGGGTTGCTGGACTATGCAACAAGATGAACATCAAGTGTTCTGATTGCTGTAACCGAAAGCTTGTCCCTTTGTCGGATTCGATCCTGTACGAGCATTTGATTGGCAAGCGCACCATTGGCGTTTATCCACTGCTGACCGACGACACCTGCAATTTTCTGGCTGTCGATTTCGACGAAGCTGACTGGAAGTCGGATGCACTGGCTTTTCGCCAGTCATGCGTTGAGCTGGGCGTGCCCGCTGCTCTGGAGATTTCAAGGTCTGGTAACGGAGCGCATATCTGGATATTTTTCTCTTGCTCCGTTCCGGCGCGTGATGCACGCGCACTGGGCACGGCCATCATCAGCCACACTTGTGCCCGTACCCGGCAATTGAAACTCACATCGTACGACCGTCTTTTCCCCAACCAAGACACCATGCCAAAGGGCGGCTTCGGAAACCTCATTGCTTTGCCGTTGCAGAAACACCCTCGGGAAAATGGGTTTAGCGTCTTTGTTGACGGTGAGTTGTGCCCGTATCCAGACCAGTGGGCATTTTTGACCAGCATCGTGCCCATGGCCGCGCACGATATTCATCCGACCATTCTGCGTGCAACCGGTGGTGTGCATCCATTGGATGTCACCTTCATAGATGACGAAGACCTAAAGGAGCCTTGGAAGCGTCCGGTTGCCATCAGTAAAAAACTCGTTGGGCCAATGCCTGAGGCGTTGAACGTCACGCTGGCCAATCTGATCTATTTCGAGAAAGAAAAGCTACCGACATCATTGGCTAACCGACTGATTCGCCTTGCTGCATTTCAAAATCCTGCGTTTTATGCGGCACAGGCCATGCGTCTGTCGACGTGGAAAATCCCTCGTGTCATTGGCTGCGCACAGAATTACCCTGACCATATCGCCCTGCCACGGGGCTGCTTGGAGGCTGCTCAGGAATTGCTCAAAGATAACGGTATCCGATGTGACCTGATTGACGAACGGTTTGCCGGTGACATGATTGATGTGGCATTTGCTGGCAATTTGCGATCTGATCAGGAATCGGCGGTGACCGCCATGCTAATGTTTGACGCAGGCGTGTTTTGCGCGCCGACTGCCTTTGGCAAGACCGTAACTGCTGCGGCCATGATTGCCCGTCGAGGTGTCAACACCCTGGTGCTGGTACATCGAACTGATCTGCTCAAGCAATGGCAGGAACGTTTGCAAGCGTTTCTTGGGCGGGGCAAAGGTGTGGTCGGTACCATCAGCGGTGGCAAATGCAAGCCCACTGGCAAGATTGATATTGCCGTGATGCAGTCTTTGTCGAAGCAGGGTGAGGTTAATGCCCTGGTTGAAAACTACGGTCACGTCATCATCGACGAGTGCCATCATATTGGTGCGACTTCGTTTGACGCGATTTTGAAAGCTACCAAGGCAAAATTTGTATTGGGCTTGACGGCAACACCCATCCGGCGCGACGGACATCAACCCATCATCTTTATGCAATGTGGGCCGATCCGGCACAAGGCGACCAGTGCCGAGTCAGCCCCGCACGATCTGGAAGTAATCCCGCATTCCATCTTCAAGAAAATTGAAGTTTCCAGTGATGCTGGCATTCAGGATGTGTTTCGCCACCTTGTCACCGATCAAGATCGCACTACGGCCATTTGCCACGAGATCAAGGTGGCGTTCGATCAAGGTCGCAAAGTGCTGGTGTTGACCGAGCGCACTGAGCATCTGGATGCCATTTTGGCTGGGTTGACAGACAAGGTTCCAGCACCCTTCGTGCTGAATGGACGGGTATCAAAAAAGCTGCGTGCCACGGTCATCTCGGAAATGGAGTCGCTACCACCCGATGCGCCACGCATTTTGTTGGCTACCGGAAAACTGGTCGGTGAAGGCTTTGACCATCCACCACTCGATACCCTGGTGCTTGCCATGCCGGTGTCATGGAGGGGCACGCTGCAACAGTACGCTGGCCGACTGCACCGTGAGCACGCCACCAAGACCGATGTACGCATTGTTGATTTCGTGGATGCCGGTCACCCGGCGCTGCTGAAAATGTGGGATAAACGGCAGCGGGGCTACCGGGCGATGGGGTACCGAATTGCATCTTCGATCACGTAGATTTGATCCAAACACGCAATGGCCCGCAGCGTTACTCTCCATTGCTATTTGGCTCAGAAATTTGCGGCTGAGACAGTCAACCGTCCGCCACCAGATTAAAAATCCAACCGGGTCTCCGGTTGGATTTTTTTTGCCCATCCCCGCGTGTTCATTGGGGTTCCCGAGGGTTCTTGCGGACTTCGTGGTTTTTCCGGGCACCCAGAAATCCGCTACTTTTGCTCTCTCCGGGCCGATAGTCTCCGCAGCGGAGAGCACCCAAAATGACCCGAAGTCCGCAAGAGTTTCGGTTCATGCCCATAAAAATCAATGGGTTAAGTGCGGACGAATCAATCATTTGAATTTCAGCAGTAAGTATTCGGTCTTCCCGTACAGGCAAAAGTTGCTGGT
>CAIYNH010000875.1 GCA_903927495.1 uncultured beta proteobacterium | reverse complement strand
GAACTTCTACGCAGCCAGTCGCGACCTGATTGTGCCGGGCAATACCTTTGAGATGATTGTGCGCCAGGGTGCAGAGCGGGGCCAATACAGCCAGGCCGTGGGCAATGTGGATGAATGGGTGCGCAGGCGAGTGGCGCAACACCAAAATGCCAGCGGCGAAGTGATTGAACAACGTTTACTGGACGGGCGTTGGCTCATGGTCGTGGAATATCGTACCCCGAGCGGCTTTATTGTGGGCAACCGCATTGACATTACCGCGCAAAAAATGGCCCAGGCTCAGACCTTGGATCACACTGCCACTTTGGATGCGATTTTTGCCATCAGTCCCGACGGTTTTGTGGCATTTGATGCCGCGCATGTGGTCAAGTACGTGAGTCCAGCTTTTTGCAACATGACCTCGCTCACAGAGTCAGAAGTGCTGAACCAGGACGAAACCACTTTTTCCGGGTTGCTGAGCGCACTGTGCTTGCCTGAAGCCCGCTTTGAAGGTCTGGCAGCTCTACGCCAAGCCGCACAATCGGACACCGGAAATAGCCGGCGACAGATTGAGCTGGCTGGCAAAATTGGACCTGACGGGGTTGCCAAAGGACGGGTGCTGGCAGTGGCCCTGGGCCAATCACAAGCGCAAAGTGTCTCGCAAATTCTCTACCTGCGCGACATCACCCACGAGGTTGAAGTTGACCGCATGAAAAGCGAGTTCATGTCCACGGCCGCCCATGAGTTGCGCACGCCAATGGCCAGTATCTATGGTTTTTCCGAGGTGCTGGTGACACAAAAACTCCCCCCCGCCGAAACCAAGGAGTTTTTGGGCATTATTTACCGTCAGTCCGCGCTGATGGTCTCGATTCTCAATGAGTTGCTGGATCTGGCCCGCATTGAAGCCCGGCAAGGCAAGGATTTTGTTTTCCAGAAAGTTCTAGTGCAGGACTTGGTGCACGAGGTGGTGCGCAGTTTCAAACTGCCGGCTGGCAGTTTGCCGCCAGCACTGGGCATGCCGGGTGACCCAGTACACATCATGGCCGATCAAAAGAAGGCGCAAATGGCAATCCTGAATGTACTGTCCAACGCCTACAAATACTCGGCATCTGGAAGTCATGTAGGCATCACAGTTCAGGCGCTAGCGAGCACCGTCAGCATTCGTATTGTTGACCAGGGGATTGGCATGTCGCCTGAGGAGGCGCAGCATGTGGGTGAGCGTTTTTACCGGGCTGACACCTCGGGCAAGGTCTCAGGCACCGGCTTGGGCATGAGCATCGTCAAGGAAATCATGGTGCTGCAGCATGGCAGCATGGCGATTGAGAGTGCGCGTGGTCGTGGCACCACGGTCAGCCTGGTTTTCCCGCTCGGCGCTGCCTGATTCCATTCTCATTGCGTTTCCTGATCAATACAAAACTAGGCGCGAAGCCGCAGACAGTGCTAACGCACGGCAAAGCGAAGCAACAAAGTGTCGGATTGATATGGAAATGGAATTAGACTCCCCGCCTCCAAGCTGGCCCAAGCCAGCGTCTACTTATTGGCCCCGCTCCGAGATCGTCACTTCGGTACGCTGACCGTTGATGATCACCACCACCTTGATCGGGAACCCACCCTCTGGCACGGCATTGGCTGCAAAGG
>CAIYNH010000874.1 GCA_903927495.1 uncultured beta proteobacterium | reverse complement strand
CGACTCGGTTTGAGGCCGCTGACTCAATCAAGCGACAACGAGCCGAATCGGGATCCGACCCCAAAATCACTGCGGCTGTGACGGTTGCGGAAACCACTCATCGCAAGGTGTCTGAAGGTATCCGACCCCAAAATCACTGCGGCTGTGGCGGTTGCGGAAATCGTAATGCAAAGTCCAATTCAGGTTGACACCGCTGACCCAGTCAAGCGACAACGAGCCGAATCGGGATCCGTCCCCAAAATCACTAAGCCTTTGCCGGTTGCTAGCAGCGGATTGTCAAAGCTCATTTTGGGCTGAAGCAGCTGACCTAATCATGATTTTCAAATGGAATTCGCGACCAAAAACACAGTGGTCGCGCGGGATATCCACCAGTCCAAGTGAAAAAATGGCTAGGTACTGCAAAGTCAGAAAAAACTCAGTAGACTCTACGATTTTTCGCAGTTGGGTAGCGTGATGGTGGATATAAGTAGGCGCTTTGGACTACACGAAAAAGCCTAAGACAGAAAGGATGGCAGCCTTTCCCGCTTGTTGAACGACTGAATCCAAATCATCGATATCGAAAATCAGGGCTTTAACTGGGCGATCGTTGAAGGCATCACCCAGCGCATGAATAATGACGAAACGCTTTATGAAGCCGAGCGCTTTGCGGACTCAATAGCAACGAAATTTGGGGTATTTATGAAAAAACATTCTGCAGTAGTGCTTGGTATGACGCTGTGTTGCGCAGCCCAAGCTCAAACAATGCCCGATGCAGGCGCTTTGCGCCAGCAGATCGAACGCCAGCAAGGCGAGAACTTGCCGCCCAAGGGTTTGGTAATACCGCAACCTGCGCCCGAACCCATGAAAGCGCTGACGGGTGCCACGGTGACGGTCAAAAGCATTCGCTTTAGTGGCAACAAACTGCTCACATCTGACTTTCTGGGCGGTGTGGTTCAGGGTTATTTGAACAAGCCCCAAAGCTTTAGCCAACTGCAGGAAGTGGCGGTCGCGGTGGCCACCGCTTACCGTGAAGCTGGCTGGCTGGTGCGCACGTATCTGCCCCAGCAAGACCTCACCGATGGTTTACTCACCATCCAGATTGTGGAGGCGATATTCAGCGGCATCAGCCTTGAAGGGCCTGACTCAGACCGGGTCAAGTTTGATCAGGTGGCTGATATTTTTGAAAAGCAGCAACCCCTTGGACAGCCTGTCAACGCCAATGCACTTGACCGCGCGCTGCTGCTGGCCGACGACCTGCCGGGTGTGATCGTGACCGGCAACCTGGTTGCGGGTCAGACTGAGGGCGAGACCGGTATTGATATCAAGCTCAAGAATGAGCCTCGGGCTCCGGGTGAAGTCAGCCTGGACAACACCGGCTCACGTTCCACCGGCAGCGAGCGCATTGCCGGCTCACTGTTTGTCAATAGCGCAATGGGCCGGGGCGAATCGGTGGCGGTCAATTTGGTCCACACCTCGGGCAGTGACTACCTGCGTGTGGGTGTCACGGCACCGCTGGGCAGCGACGGCTGGCGTGTCGGTGGCAACGCCTCGACCCTGCGCTACAAAATTGTCAGCCCCGAATTTGCCGCGTTGCAAAGCCAGGGTGATTCCGGCAGCTTTGGGGTGGAGGCCAGTTATCCGCTGTTTCGGGCCCGCAAACGCAATCTCTACCTGAGCCTGAACTACGATCAAAAGACGTTTCACAACGAATCCAACGCGACGGTGCAGTCCGACTACCAGAGCCGCAATGCCAGCCTCGGGCTGTCGGGCAATTTGTATGACGACTTTGCCGGTGGCGGCGGCAACAGCGCCAGCATCACCTTGGTGTCAGGCAACCTGGCACTGGGCAGTTTGCAGCCCGGCGAAAATGCCGCGCGTGAAGGTAGCTTTAGCAAACTGCGCTACAACTTGAGCCGTCAGCAAGCGCTCGTTGGCGAGCTGTCCTTGTTTGGCACCCTGTCGGGCCAGCAGAGCAGTCAGCCCCTGGATTCGTCTGAAAAATTCATGCTGGGTGGCTCTACCGGCGTGCGCGCCTACCCAAGCAGCGAGGGCAGTGGCTCCACCGGCCAACTTGCCACCATGGAGTTACGCTGGCGTTTACCCCAGGGGCTGACCTTGACCGGTTTTTACGACTGGGGCAGCATCAGCAACAGTGACACTAATCTTGGCTATAGCCTCAAAGGGGTTGGCCTGGGCCTGGTCTGGCAGGCACCGATGGGCACCAGCATCAAAGCCAGCTGGGCGCGGCGCTTGGGCGACAACCCGAACCCGACCGCCACGGGCATGGATCAAGACGGTTCACTTGACATGAATCGCTGGTGGCTGACCGCCAGCCTGCCGTTTTAAGCAGTTTCATAGTAAAAGATAAAACAGTCTGCAGAGCCTGACTGGCATGCATAGATCGCTATAAACAATGTAGCAAATTAGAAATCACTTTGGCCTTTACCGAAAGCAATCCATGAGCTCACACGCTAGCCTGAATCGCATTTTCCGCCTGGTCTGGAACGAAGTTCTGGGCACTTGGGTCGCTGTATCCGAAATATCGCGTGGTCGCGGCAAGCGCAGTGTGCGCGCCAGCGTTTTGCTGGCTCCACTGATGGCCGCCATGGGCCTGAGTCTGCCCGCGCAGGCTGGCCCGCCGACAGCCCCTGCACCGACCCAACTACCCACCGGCGGGCAGGTCACGGCGGGCACGGCCAGCATCCAGGGCGGTGCTGCGGTCGGGCGTGCGGTGCTCAATATTGACCAAAGCTCGCAGCGCGCCGCCATCAACTGGGACAGCTTTAACCTGGGCAGCGCGGCGCAGGTCAACTTTAACCAACCCAATAGCACCGCCGCTACGCTGAACCGCGTGCTAGATGCCAACCCCAGCCAGATTTTTGGCAAGATCGTGGCCCCAGGCCAGGTCATTCTGATGAATCCGAATGGTGTCTATTTTGGCAAGAGCGCCACGGTTGATGTGGGCAGCCTCACCGCTACCACGCACAGCATTAGTGTTGCTGACTTCATGGCCGGCAAAAGCACCTTCACACGCGACGGGTCCAGTGGCAGTGTGGTGAACGAGGGTGAACTCAAGGCCGCTTTAGGTGGCTATATCGCCCTGCTGGCTCCCGAGGTGCGCAACGAGGGCCTCATCATCGCCAACCTGGGCACGGTGGCCATGGCCTCGGGTGAGGTCTTCACCCTGAATTTTGATGGCAACAATACCCTGGCTGGCATCAAGGTCCAACCCACCACGCTTAAATCTCTGGTCGAGAATAAAGGGGCGGTGATCGCTCCCGGTGGCCTGATCATATTGTCAGCGCGCGCGCTGGACCGTCTGCAAGGCGGGGTGGTCAAAAACTCGGGTCGGCTGGAGGCCACCGGCATGTCGATGCAAGGCGGGCGGATTGTGCTGGAGGCCAGCGACCGCATTGAAAATAACGGCCTCATCAGTGCCAATGCCGGCGCTGACGGCAGTCCGGCGGGAGCCATCACCCTGAGCGCACCTGTGCTGCAAAACAGCGGAGTGGTACAGGCAACAGCACAGCCTGCCGAGGCCCAAGCCTTGTCCGGCAGTGGTTCGGGCGGCAGCATTGCCATTCAGGCCAGCCGCATCAGCCAGACGGCTGAGGGCGTGCTCGATGTGTCTGGCTTTAATGGCGGCAGCATCAAGCTCCAAGCCACACGCGACATCAGCGTGGCCGGTAGTTTGGATGCCAGCGCGGTGGCCGGCAATCAAGGCGGCGAGATCAGTCTGGTCGCAGCAGAAAACATCACTCTGCAAAGCGCCAGCGTTGAGGTGTCGGGCGCACTTGTGGGTGGACGCATCCGCATAGAAGGTGGTCAACAAGCCCCGCAAAATGTGCCGCTGGCACCCGACGCACCGGCTCAGCGACCGACTCTGGCGCTGCTGGGCAACACCCAACTGCGCAGCAGCAGCCGCCGTGGCAGCGGTGGCAGCGTCACGCTGACCGCTGATCGGGTTGGTTTGTTTGATGCGAGCTTGATTGATGTTTCGGGGGCCCTGGGGGGTGGAGCAGTGCTGGTTGGTGGAGGTTTTCAGGGCAAGAACCCGGATATCGCCAACGCTTCGCAAACGGTGGTAGGTGAGCAGGTGAAAATTTTGGCAGATGCGCTTGACAGCGGAAACGCTGGTCAAGTGGTGATCTGGTCCAACGACAACACCGCTTTTGTCGGCAGCATCAGTGCCAAAGGCGGCAGCAGCGCCGGTGACGGTGGCCAGGTCGAAGTGTCGGGCAAGCAACTTCTGAGCTTCCTCGGCACGGTCGATGCCAGCGCCAGCAAGGGCCAGGCAGGCACGCTGCTACTCGACCCACTGAATATCACCATTGACACCGCCGGCGCAGACGCGTTGACACCCAACCCACTGACTTTTGCAACCAACGCGGGGGTCAGCAGCACCATTGCGCCAGCCACCATCACGGCGATTGCCAACACCGGTACCGCAGTGGTGCTGGAGGCGAATGGCGATATCACGGTCAACAGCAGCATCATCACCAACAACACTGGCGGCAACGGTGGCGTGCTGACTTTTACTGCGGGCAGAAGCATCCTCGTGAATGCTGACATCGTCAGTGACAACGCCAACATCACTTTGAATGTGAACCATGCTGGAGCCACCAGCGTCGTTGGGGGCACAGCCAGTTTCACCAATACCAGCCACATTGATGCCGGCAGCGGCGATATCAATGTGAGCTTCGGCCTG
>CAIYNH010000873.1 GCA_903927495.1 uncultured beta proteobacterium | reverse complement strand
GTCCATCACAAATGCCCTTTATTGCACGGCTAATTTCACTTCAAAATTGTTGATCTCGTTGTTATATCGCCTTGTTTTGTTAGAACGATATATGTGGCTTGATGCCAAACGCTATTGATTTGGAAATGGAATAACATGCTCACATCGATATTGAGGTCTTTTGTCAGACGCACCCATGCACCGCCGAACCCTATTAGTTGCTGTTTCATACCTTATCACCGCATGTGCTGCACCTAAAGTGGCCCGGATTCCGCGCATCGGCATTGCACTGGGCGGCGGCGGCACCAAAGGCTTTGCCCATGTCGGTGTCATCAAATCGCTGGAGGCACAGGGTTTGATTCCAGAACTGATTTCTGGTACCAGTGCGGGCAGTGTTGTTGGTGCTTTGTATGCCAGTGGGATGAGTGGCTTTGCATTACAGGAAGCCTCATTTGCGCTGGATGAGACTAAATTGCGTGACATTGAGTGGCTGAAGATGCGAAGCGGATTGGTGATTGGTCAAAAACTCCAGGATTACGTCAATGAGTTAGTCAATAATCGGCCCATCGATAAACTTGGAAAACCCTTTGTTGCGGTGGCTACCGATCTGGATACCGGGCAGCGAACCGCATTTGCCCGAGGTAATACAGGGCAGGCGGTGCGCGCATCATGCAGTATTCCGGGCATTTTTCAGCCAACTCTGATTTCAGGTAAACACTATGTGGATGGTGGGGTGGTGAGCCCGGTGCCGGTGGATGCGGTGCGGGAACTGGGTGCGGACATTGTGATTGCGGTGGATATATCTGCCAAGGTGAGCGGTGCGACTTCGGGCTGGTGGGGCGACACCCTGAGTAAAACCATCACCATCATGGGGCAGAAACTTGGCGAGCAGGAACTGGCTCGCGCAGATGTGGTGATTCGCCCCCAAGTTGGCAAAATTGGGGTCAATGATTTTGATCAAAAAAACAATGCCATTCTGGAAGGCGAAAAGGCAGTAACGCTTGCCTTGCCAGTCATTCGGGCGGCAATTCAAAAGTGGCAGTCGGCGCATCCATAAGGTTGGCCGGCACTTTTGAGTTAATCGGGCAGGAAAGGGTTGGGACGTTAGCCGCCAGATGCGACAAGTACTTGGAGTCCGCCCAGATAAGGTCGCAGTGCCTCGGGCACAGTCACCGATCCGTCAATGTTCTGGTAGTTTTCAAGGACTGCGACGAGCGTGCGTCCCACCGCCAGGCCGGAGCCATTCAGGGTGTGTACAAGTTCGTTTTTTCCCTGAGCGTTCTTGAAACGCGCTTGCAAACGGCGAGATTGAAAGGCTTCGCAATTGGACACCGAACTGATCTCACGGTAGGTTTTTTGCGCAGGTAACCAGACTTCCAGGTCGTAGGTTTTGGCGGCACCAAACCCCATATCGCCAGAGCACAAACTCATCACACGGTAGGGTAAAGCGAGTTTTTGCAGAATCGCCTCGGCATGGACGGTCATGGCTTCGAGCACTCCGTAGCTCGCCTCAGGGTGGACAATTTGCACCATTTCAACCTTGTCAAACTGGTGTTGCCGGATTAATCCCCGGGTGTCGCGGCCTGCACTTCCCGCCTCGGATCTGAAGCATGGGGTGTGACCTGTGAGTCTGATTGGCAATTCGCTTTCCGCCATGACCACATCTCGGACAAAGTTGGTCAGAGGTACTTCTGCCGTGGGTATGAGGTACAGCGCTGTGTGGTCAGGTTGATCTTCGCCCTCTTGGCCACCTTTTTTGGCGGCAAACAGATCGCCCTCAAATTTTGGTAACTGACCGGTGCCCTTGAGTGTTTCGCCATTCACGATGTAGGGCGTGTAACACTCTGTATAGCCGTGTTCTTGGGTTTGCACGTCCAGCATGAACTGGGTCAAAGCCCGGTGCAGGCGTGCGACCGGTCCTTTCATCACGGTAAAGCGCGAACCGGTGAGCTTGACCCCCATCTCAAAGTCCAAGCCGAGCGGGGTGCCTACATCGACATGGTCTTTGACTTCAAAGTCGAAGTTTTTTGGTGTACCCCAAGTTCGAATTACCACATTGGCTTGATCGTCGGTACCGACGGGCACGCTCTCGTGCGGCAAGTTGGGCACAGCTAAAAGCAGGGTTTGCAGCTCAGTCTGGATTTGTTCCAGGCGCTTGGCTGAGGACTCCAGTTCCTCTTTGATGCTGGCTACCTGGGTCATCACCGCATCCACCTCAGCGTGCCCGGTTTGGCCCTTGGCCTTGAGTTGACCGATCTGCTTACTGGCGCTGTTGCGCTGGGCCTGCAGGGCTTCGGTACGCATCTGGATGGTTTTGCGCTCGTTTTCGAGTGATGTAAAAGCGTCTATGTTCAGAAACGTTTGTGGTTTCTTGCGGGTCTCAAGACGGGCCACTACTTGGGCCAAATCTTTGCGCAGAAGGGTAATGTCTAGCATGATAAATGTTGTGTATGTAAATGGTCTCTAGTGCCCGTTGGCATTGCGTAAGAAGCTATATTTTATATAGCTAATTGGTTTCATCCTCATCATTCAGGCGCAAGCCCTTGGGCAATGGGAACTTTACCGTTTCGGGCAAACCCTCCATGCGGCGCACCGAGACAGCACCCAGCAAGCGCAGTCGTTCAATTACTTGTTGAACCAATATTTCTGGTGCCGAGGCACCTGCGGTCAACCCGACGCGCTGCCGGCCCTCAAACCACTGTGGTTGCAAGTCTTCGGCACTGTCAACCATATAGCCAGGAGTGCCGAGTTTGCGCGCAACTTCGGCCAATCGGTTGCTGTTGGAACTGGTGGGGCTGCCCACCACAATGACCAAATCGACCTGTGGACTCATCAACTTGACGGCATCCTGGCGGTTTTGCGTGGCGTAGCAAATGTCTTGTTGCTTGGGCTCTCGCACCTTGGGGAAACGGGCTTTGACGGCGTCGGCAATGCCGGCGGCGTCGTCCATGCTGAGCGTCGTTTGAGT
>CAIYNH010000872.1 GCA_903927495.1 uncultured beta proteobacterium | reverse complement strand
CCGGTGCCATGGTTGGATGCGCAGGGACAGGTGCATTTGTTTGTGGTCGCGACGGGTCTGGGCGGGTGGGCCGCCAGCCGAGTGCTGCACTTGCGTCAGATCCAATCCCAGCCCAGTTTGCAGCCGCTGTCGTTTGAGTTGGTGCGGGTGTTGCCTTTGTCATGGTTTTGGAACATCAGCCATCTAGTACGCACGGCACCTCTGCCAATGCAAGACGGCGGAATGGTATTGCCGGTGTATTTTGAACTGGGTATGAAGTACCCTGTGGCTTTGCGGTTTGACACCAAAGGTGATTTTTTGGGCATGGTGCGTATGTCAGGTCGCACCCATCTGCTCCAGCCTGCGCTAGTGATGCAAACCGAAAGCCGTTGGCTGGCGTTGCTGCGCGATCAGCGACCTGATGGGCGGATCGGTGCCGCGTTAACGCAAGACGGTGGTTTGAGCTGGGCTGATTTGCCGGATTTGTCTTTGGTCAATCCGGATGCCTCTGTGGCCGCTCTGGGTTTGTCGCCAGGCCGCATGGTGTTGGCGCATAACTCATCACCTCACTCGCGCAATCTGCTCGATTTAAGTCAGTCGTCCGACGGCCAGCACTGGGAGTTGATTCAGCCTCTGGCGCAGGGTAGTGGTGCGGATGAATACTCTTACCCCGCTTTGGCTTGGGCCGATGGCAATCTATGGGTAACTTACACCGACCAGCGCAAACGCATTGCCTGGCAGCGTTTTGCACCCCGATTGCAGTGATCACGTAAGACCTGGCCTATGGATATCACTTCTCTCTGGACTGGTTTTTGGGCAACAACAGCCCCGTTGTTGCCTGATGCTGGGTTGATGCGATGGTCGCTGCACGGCATCTGGGGTGTGCTGTTGGGTGCTGCGGTATTGCGGTTCGCCAGACCTGCTGCCCAACCAAGGCGCTGGTTTTTAGTGCTGGGGGTTTTTCTCTGGTCGATGCTGCCTGGATCTGTTTCTCCGGCGCATTGGTTGGGGCTGGCGTTTCAGTCGCCCAGTTTGATGAGTGCGGTGGTGTGTCTCAGTTACTTATGGCAAAAGTGGCGTGGCCCGCCCGAGCTTGATGGCTCGGGCGTTTTCAAACGCTTGGACGGGCCCATACTGCTAGTATCAGGTGCGGCTCTGGGCTGGTTACTGCTGCTCGATGCACTGGCATGGTGGCCTGCATCGGTTTACGCCTGGGGCTTTGGTTCATTGGCGTTGGCAGCTTTGTGCGGGTTGACGCTGCTGCTCTGGTTGCTGGCCGGGACCAGCCCAGCAGGGCAGGGCGCTACCGCTACCTTGGCGGTGGTGTTGGGCTTATTCGTGCTGACCCGACTGCCTACCGGCAATGTGTGGGATGCGTTGCTGGATCCGTGTTTGTGGCTGATTTTGCAGGTGAGGTGGCTAGTTGATTGGGTCCACGGCAGAATCAAGGTGCGGCGTGAAGCAGCAACCACTCACGTCTGAATAGCCATTGCTGCGGGTACCAGAGGTTAGAAAGTGTGATCTCGCCGCTTTGATGTCGCCCCTTCACTTCCCAGCGCGCACCCAACACGGTACACGTTGGTAAACACAGGGGTTGCGACTTCTCCGTGCGGGTTTGCAGCCAGACCACAGCATCGTTGGAGGCCAGCAGTCGCTGCAGTTCGGCACTGTTAGCGGTGCCATCAAACCCCGCCCGTGTATCGCCGTCGTAGGGTACAAACCGATTTCCGGGTAGCAAAAACTCGAAACGTTCAAATTGACCGTTGAAACTGCTAGGCACGGCGATGCGGGCGTTTTTCAACGTTTTCAGGGTTTCATCGCTGTATTGTCCGGACGCTCCATTGAGTGCTGCTGTGGTCAGGCTAAAGGTGGCGAATGCAGTCAGCGTCGCGGCCAGTGTGCAAGCGCGCGTCCAGGCCGGTCGGAGCAAGCCGAGCAGCACCAGCATCAGGCCAGTGCCAACTGCCAGCATACTTAAAACCAGGTCTTGGATAGTGCCAATTTGCAGGTCATGTGCAGCCCAGGCGATTCGTCCAAACACGCCGATGAAAATCCCACAGAGCATTAGCGAAGGCACAAACCAGCCTCGGGCGATGCGTGGCCAGTACAGCGCAAGTAGTATGGCAAGCGCCGGCATGGCTGCAATCAGGTAGCGCGCGGAGCGTTGACTGGGTAGCGTAAAGATGATCAGCCAAACAGCTAGCCAGACCAGCAAAATGCGTTGGTGTGGTGCTGCCGGCAGCCAGTGTTGAGTCCAAATCTGTTGCAAACCCAAGCGTAGCAAACCCAAAACCACAAAGGCCAGCATGCCGGAATTTTGAACATAGCCCAGCAGTTGTGCCCAGATGCTGAAACCTCCGCCAAACAGGGCGGTTTGCCAGTAACCGGCACTGTTGTTGAATTTGCCGGCGTTTTCGCCCACCACAAATTCCTGCCAAACATCTTGGGGATTGGGATCGACCAAGAACCAGAGGGCAAAAATTCCGAGTGCGATGCTGGCGCAAAGACTCACCTTGAGGGTGGTCTGTAAAACCGAGCGCCAATGCAGCGTCGGGCTGATGACCAACTGTGCACACCAAAGCGTGGCTGCTGCCGGTGCGATCAGGGCAAACGATTTGTAGGCCAGCCCGACTCCTAGAGCCATGCCAAAACCGATGTGCGCCAACCAGCCCAGTGCCGGAGTTGTGTGTTCCACAGCAGCGTTGGCAGTTATGGGGTTCGGCTTTGCAAGAGCTCTCGACAGCTGCCACCACAACAGCGTGAACATAGGCACGTTGAGCCAGAAAGTCTCAGGTGCGCTGGTGAGGTAGGCCCGGCCAAACCGGAAGGTGCAAAAAAAAGCCAGGTAAATGCAGGCTGCAAGGCAGGCGCTGCCTGCGTTGCGGGTAATTTTTTGAACCGAAATCGCAATCGCCCCGGCGATCAGCAGGGTGTAGATGACGCTGGGTGCCCGCAGTGCCCCCATGGACCAGCTGTGGCCCCAGTCGCCGGCCACCATGGCCTGCCAAAACAGCAAAGGTGGCTTGGTGTTGCGCATGTGATCGAGTTCCGACACCAAGGGCAGCCAGTGATTGGAGGCTGCGGTCAGTCGGGCAATATGGGTGTAGACCAATTCGTCGCCATTGGTTGGAATGTATTGGCCGCCCAGACCATAGATATATACCAGCATGGCAAATATCAGCAAACCCAACCACCCCAGTGTGGCTGGTAGTGTGCGCTTGTGCTGCGAGGAAATTAGTGGGTTTGAAACGAATGAAGTGGGCGCTGGCATGGCCTTATTTTGACGCACGGTGGCGAAAGGTCCAGCGGTCATTGGCCAAAAAGTTGCTGACGCTGGCAATCACGATGGCAATCACGTTGGCCAGCAGGTAGTGCAGAAAGTGCGACAACCAGAGTGTCAGTCCATATTGCAAAGCAATACCTAGCCAAGAGGCAATGGTGTAGCGCCCAAACTGGCCAAATAGAACTGAAAAAGGGGACTTTTCCAAGTCCTGATGCAGCGCCAGTGCTACGCGCACTCGATCGGCCCAAGTCCAAAGCCGGTTCCAGGTAAAGTTATTCACGGTGGCGATGGCGATGGCTAAGGCCAGTGAGGCATACAGGCGTTGGTGTGGCTCGGCAATGGCTGCAAACAAATACTCTTGCGCCAGGTACAAAACCGCCATATTGACCACCGTGCCACTGGCCCCGACCAAGCCAAACTTGATGTAACGAAAGCCCTTGAGCCACTCAATCCATTGAAATATGCGCTGTTGCCAGCTAAAGTGAGTAGTCATGCAAAAAGGTGATGGCAGGCCAATCAGCAGGCCTGTTCAAGCTGCCTCAGAGGGGTTGATGTTATTCAAAAATTGAAGTGCCTCATGCAATACAGGCAAGGGATACAGGCGTTTTAAGCATTGATTGTCACCATCGCAAAAAGTCAGGCGATGGTTGTAGGCGGAAAGGCATGGCGAGCAGGCAATGCCAGCTTCGAGGACCTGCGCCCTGGGTCCGAGTGGCCCATACAAGCGGCCAGTTTCGGGGCCAAAAAAGACCATGGTTTGAATCGGTGTGAGGCTGGCAAAGTGACCCGGACCACCGTCATTGGTGATGAGCAGGTGAGTGCCGTGAAACAGCATCAGCAGTTCTCTGATAGAGCGCGTATAGCCAGTCAGATCAATACAGAAGGCGCTATTGACTTGTTGGCACAAGTCCTGGGCCAGCTCGGCATCGTCTCGCAGTCCGATCAGTCCCACGCTATGGCCGGCATTGCACAAGCCACGCGCCACTTCGGCATAGTGTGCCGCAGGCCAGGCGCGCTCGGGTAGCAGACCGCCACCAGCGTAGAGCAGGGCGATTTTTCTGCCTGCCAGCCTCGGGTGGTCTGCCCGCAGTTTGGCGCTGTAATTCTGCAATTCCACGTTGTCAAACTGCACCGACAAGCCCGTGTCATGAGGTAGCGGACGAATCGGTGCGGCTTTGTTGCGCGGCATTGAGGCATCGTTAAGCGCATCCACCAGCGACAAAAACTGATTGCTGATGTGCTGATACGGGTTGTAGGGAATGGCGCGGTTGATAAAACTACCTCGGTACAGCCCCTCTTGGGTGTGCGGCGTGAAGCCTACCCGAATGGGTGCACCGCTAAGATAAGACAGCAGACTGCTGATGCGTGAAAATAGCTCACAGTCAATCACTGCATCGAGTGGCAGGTGCCGCAGCGTCTGGCACACCCGCCAGATGTCGCCCAGTAGCCCCAAGCCGGCACTGTCGTCGAGTGCAAGCAAATGCTCAGGCAGTGCAAGCCCTAAAAGTTTGGCGACTTCCTGATTTTTTTTGAGCTGCAGCACATGGATCGTGGCACCGGGGTAACGTGTGCGAAGCGCCGTGAACATTGGCCCAGCCAGCACCACACTGCCCATTTCTGACAGCAAAATCACCAGTATGTGACGTGGAGTCTGCGGCAAGCTGGTGCTTTGACGCTTCGATGTCAAGTGCACCCAGAGTGACAACACAGCACACAGCGCCTGGCCTACCCAGCGGTCAATCCAGCGTTGTGTGCTTAGTTTCATGCCGCCTTTACAGCCCCGCTGCGGCACGCAGCATTTGGGCTTTGTCGGTACGTTCCCAAGTAAATTCTGGTTCTTCACGGCCAAAGTGACCATAAGACGCAGTCTTTTCATAAATTGGGCGCAGCAGGTCGAGCATCTGGATGATGCCCTTGGGGCGCAGGTCAAAGTGGGCGTTGACCAGCTCGGCAATTTTTTCGTCCGGGATCACACCCGTGCCTTCGGTATAGATGGTCACGTTCATCGGTTGGGCCACGCCAATAGCGTACGCTACCTGAATCTGGCATTGGCGCGCCAGCCCAGCCGCTACCACGTTTTTGGCTACATAGCGAGCTGCGTAAGCGGCGGAGCGATCCACCTTGGACGGGTCTTTGCCGCTGAAAGCACCGCCACCGTGCGGGCAAGCGCCACCGTAGGTGTCAACAATGATTTTGCGACCGGTCAGACCGCAGTCGCCCTGAGGTCCACCCACAACGAATCGGCCACTTGGGTTGATCAGGTACTTGGTGTTGGCGGTGAGCCATTCCTTGGGAAGCACGGGTT
>CAIYNH010000871.1 GCA_903927495.1 uncultured beta proteobacterium | reverse complement strand
ATCCAGCTTGAATTGATCGACTTGCTTGACCGCGCCAAAGAACTTCTTCGCACCGCCCCAAGCATCACCCGCGAACGCGCAGAGAGCTACTGGCTGGCACACGCCCGCATGGCCATCACCAAAAACCACAGTTACTTGGGTGGCTCCATGGTTGACATGGACGACACCATCGCAGAGACCTGCGTCTGCCCAGCATCGTTTTTGAGGCTGGCCTGCAAGGTGTTGTTGCACACCACCCGAACCGTGGTGAATTTGGCCAGGGTCGCCATGGAGCCGTCAAAGCTGGTGGCCAGCAGTAAAAATGGTGCAACCTCGTCGTCCAGGATGCGGGCGTTCTCGCCGACACGGGCCAATGCCCAGATGCGCCGCCCTTCCTTGAGGGAGCCGACCGTCTCGATTTGGAATCCGCCAGACTGGGCCAACTCACCAAAAAAGCCCAGGATGTCGGCGGGCTGCACTGTGCGGTAGTCGGCGGACACCACCGATAAAGGCAATCCGGTGTCGCTGCGATACAGGACGTGCTTTTCCGCAAACGACTGAGCAGTCTGAGTGACCTCGTTTTGGTAACTGACCGGCGCGCGCAGGGCCTGCCAGTCTAGGCCTGCTGCTTTGCGCCAGGTTTGTGTGTCGGCGCTGGGGTCAACGGTCTGGCCAAGGCCATGCCATGGTTTGTCGCTGCCGCTGGCGTATGCTAAACCGGCTTGGCCGGTGGAGAAATCGAGTTCGTGTGCCATGGTAAAAATGCTCCTGTGTGGGTTGATGGTGTTGGTAGTAACGCGCTGTTTGTGAGAGAAGCCAAGCAAATTTGGCTTCTTCTTCAATCTATTTTTTAGGCTGCTGCGTGGTAGGTGCGCACGCCGCCTTGCGTCTTGTCCGATGTGATGGTCATGCCCAGTTTCTTCTTGAAGGCTCCAGCAAAGGTGCCGCGCACGGTGTGGGGTTGCCAGCCGGTTGCCTCGCAGATCTGGGCGATGGTGGCACCCTCGGCGCGTTGGAGCATCCCGATGATGGTGGCCTGCTTGCTGTGTTCGCGGGTTCGGATGGCCTTCGCAATGGGCTGTTCGGCTGGCGCTGCCGCTGGCAAGGGCTGGCCCTGTGTCGCGTCGATTTCAGTTGCTGGTGCATCATTGCCAGCCAGGCGTTCGTCGCAGCCTGTGGCGTTGTCGTGCTGGTCGACTTGAGTTTCGGTTTCGATTGCGGCTTCGCCTGATTCGGCTTGAGCTGCTGACGCTGACTCGTTGGTATCCACACCTTGCGCCCACGTTGCCTCAGCCTGCGCCACGGCTGCGTCAAGTTCTGGGTCTGGTGCGATGCTGCAAGCAGTGGGTCTGGCGCAGCCCAGCGCGTCGTAGCCCTCGGCGGCGACCAGCCAGTCTGGCCCATGTGGTGTGATCAAAGCGCGATTGAAAAGTCCTTGCAACACTTTCTGGCGTGCGCCGCCTTTGATGTTTTCTGGAAACCAGTCAATGCGGCCATCGGTGTGATGGATGGCATGAGCCAGCATGCTCTGCTGGGTGGCGGTCAATGAAATGGTGCTCATTTGAGGCTCCTTCGTGGTGGTTGTTAAGACGATGTGATGAACGCGCTGTTTGCAAGACAAGCCAAGCTTTTTCTGCTTGGCTTGTCGTGATTTGTTTAGGTGTTGCCGATCTCCGACTCAGTCGGTTTTGGCATGGATGCACCCAACTCAACCCCGGCTTTAAAGGCTGCTTCCAGGGCGCTGCGCACACCCCAGACTGACACGTCATGGAAGTCAAGGCTGTCTGAGTT
>CAIYNH010000870.1 GCA_903927495.1 uncultured beta proteobacterium | reverse complement strand
TATGAAGGCATGATTGTGGGCATTCATAGTCGCGACAACGACCTGGTAGTCAACGCCACACGAACCAAACAGTTGACCAACTTCCGCGTGTCGGGCAAAGAAGATGCGATCAAGATTACGCCACCGATTGAGTTGACGCTGGAATATGGCGTTGAGTTCATCGAGGAAGATGAACTGGTCGAAATCACCCCCAAATCGGTTCGTTTGCGCAAGCGCCACTTGAAAGAAAGCGACCGCAAACGCGCCAGCCGTGCGTGAAACTCACCCATAACCGTGCAGTGTTCCTGATGCTGGCGGTGACCCTGATGTGGTCAACCGCTGGTGTGGTCACGCGCCACCTGGAGCAGGCGCGCAGTTTCGAGGTGACGTTTTGGCGCAGCTTTTTCACTGTGCTGAGTCTGTTGGTGATACTGCCGATCTCGCAAGGAAGAGATGTCTTTGCCCGCATGCGCCATGCCGGTTCCGCCTTGTGGCTCTCTGGCATGTGCTGGGCCGGCATGTTTACTTTTTTCATGGTGGCACTCACCCTGACAACGGTCGCCAATGTGCTGGTGTCGTTGGCGCTGGTTCCGCTGTTTACGGCCTTGGCGGCGCGTTTTTTTATTGGACACCGTATCCCCTTGCGGACCTGGATCGCAATTGTTGTAGCGGGCTGTGGCATTGTCTACATGTTCGGTATGCAACTGCTCAATGGCATCAGTTTCACTGGAACTTTGGTGGCGCTGTGCGTGCCCATTTCGGGTGCTGCCAATTGGACCATTAGCCAACACTCGCATGCCCAGGGACAAGATGTCGATTTGATTCCTGCCGTGCTGATTGGTGGAGTGATCTCATCATTGGTCACGTTGCCGCTGGCCTGGCCTTTGCAGGCATCGGCTCATGATTTGGGTCTGCTGTTTGGCTTGGGATTGGTTCAGTTGGCCATACCCTGCGTGTTGGCGGTGCTCTGCACCCGCGTGCTCAAAGCCCCCGAGGTGGCGCTGCTGGGAATGCTGGAGGTTATTTTTGGTATTTTGCTGGCCTGGGTGGGCGCAGGAGAAGTACCAACCCAAGACGTACTTTTGGGTGGCACCCTGGTGATTGGTGCGCTGGTGGCCAATGAGATCGTGGGTTGGCGGTGCCGAGCTCTGCCTGCACCTGGCAAGTGATCTCGCTACACTTCGCGTCGTGAGTCTTTTCAAATCCGCCTCGATTGTCTCGTTGCTGACACTGTTGTCGCGCATCACTGGCTTGGTGCGTGAGCTGCTGATTGCCTCAAGCTTTGGCGCGTCGGCCATGACCGATGCCTTTAACGTGGCGTTTCGCATTCCCAATTTGTTTCGCCGTTTTTTTGGTGAAGGTGCCTTTAGCCAGGCCTTTGTGCCGGTTCTGGCCGCTACCAGAGCCCAGCACGGTGATGTTGCTACGCAAGAGCTGATCGACAAGGTAGCCACCGTGCTGGCCTGGGCACTGATGCTGCTCAGCGTGCTGGGTGTGCTGGGTGCCGGTGGGCTGGTGTGGGTCATGGCCAGTGGGATGCAACAGGAGCCGCGTGGTTTTGAAGTCGCTGTGGTGATGACCCGTTGGATGTTTCCATACATCGCTTTCATGTCGCTGGTCGCACTTGGTGCGGGTGTATTGAACACCTACAAACGTTTTGCAGTGCCGGCGGCTACGCCGGTGCTGCTCAATATTTGCATGATTGTTGCCGCTGGTTTGGGCGCACCCTGGTTCAAAACACTGGGATTGGAACCTGTTTACGCCTTGGCAGCAGGTGTCTTGGCGGGTGGCATCATGCAATTGGCGGCGCAATGGCTGGCCTTGAAACGTCTGGGCTTAAATCCGCAACTGGCATGGCGCTGGTCAGGCATCAAGCGGGCTTGGTCTGACTCGGGTACGCAAAATGTTCTCAAACTGATGGGGCCGGCTTTGCTTGGGGTCAGCGTGGCGCATATCTCGATGTTGATCAACACACAGATTGCTTCGCACCTGGCACCAGGCAGTGTCAGTTGGATCACCTATGCCGACCGATTAATGGAGTTTCCCACGGCGATGCTGGGTGTGGCCATGGGCGTGGTGTTGATGCCGCAGCTAGCCGGTGCTCGCGCCAGTGGCGACTCTGACAAATACTCGTCCATGCTGGATTGGGGCTTACGCCTAGTGGTGGTCTTGGCGGTGCCATGCGCTGTGGCGCTGCTGGTGTTCCCGCTGCCGTTGGTTGCCGTGCTGTACCACTACGGTGCCATGACCAGTTTTGATGTGCTGCAGGTTACCCATGCGCTCATGGGCTGGGGCGTTGGGCTGGTGGGTATTGTCGCGATCAAGGTGCTGGCACCGGGTTACTATGCCAGTCAGGACACCAAAACGCCAGTCAAAGTGGCCCTGGTCGTACTGGTGCTTACCCAATTGCTGAACCTGGCACTGGTGCCGATCTACGCTCACGCTGCGCTCACTTTGTCAATTGGTATCGGTGCTATGGTCAACGCCATTTGGCTACTGCTAGGATTGCTCAAGCGTGGCAGTTACAAGCCAGAGCCGGGTTGGGCTGTTTTTGTCATGCAAGTCATTGCGGCCTGCGCCCTGCTGGGCTTGTTCTTGATGTGGGCCAATAGCCACTTTGACTGGACTGCGCTACGCACCCAAAGTCTCACAAGAATAGGGCTTCTAGCACTTATACTGTTTGCGTCAGCAGCTATTTATTTCATAGCTCTTTGGGGCACCGGCATGAAGCTGCGCGTGCTGGTGCGCCGATAGAATATGTAACATGAATTTATCCTTGAACGTTCCGACACCGCTGGAGTATTTTTCCTCGCTGGTCCATAGCGACGTGGCCTTTCCGCTGCTTGAGGCCGTCATCAGCCTGGCCCAGGATGAATACCCTGATCTCAGCGTCGAGCAAACCCTGGAGGAGGTCGATCAATTGTTGGCACGCCTGAAACGTCGATTGCCAGCCGATTGTGGGTCATTGCAAAAGTTGCGTGCGCTCAACCAGTTTGTCTATCGTGACCTCAACTTTGCCGGAAACTTCAACGATTTCACGGATCCTGACAATAGCTTTGTGCATGTGGTGTTACGTACCCGTCTGGCGATTCCGATCAGCATGGCGGTGATTTGGCTGGAATTGGCGCAGGGAATTGGGTTGGCTGCCCGAGGTGTGGCGTTCCCGGGGCACTTCATGGTCAAGGTCAATTTGGTCGAAGGACAAGTCATTCTTGACCCCTTGACTGGGCAGTCGCTCAGCCGGGAGGAACTCTCCGAGCGACTTGAGCCGTTCAGGATGCTGGGGGGTCTGGTTGATGAACAGGACATGCCCCTGGGACTCTATCTGCAGGCTGCCCCGGCGCGCGACATCATTGCCCGGATGTTGCATAACCTGAAAGAAATCCACGCTGCACAAGAAGACTGGCCGCGTTTAATCGCGGTGCTGGATCGGATGATTGTGTTGCTTCCACAAGTCTGGAGTGAGTACCGCGACCGTGGCCTGGCCCATGCAGAAGCCGGTCACAGTGGTCATGCGCTGGAAGATCTTGAAACCTATCTGGCCAACGCCCGGCATACCCAAGATCGTGCCGCTATAGCTGCGCGGGTGGCCGAGCTCAGGCGGGCAACGCACTGACATCGTTTTTCGGTGCGCTGTGCCACTGGTTTTTGGGAATTCATTGACTGCGAGCAGTTAGTAGCTCTGCAATCACACGGCGCAGCCATCGTGTGCCCAGCAGGCTTGGACATGACCCGGCGCGACCTGCGACTCGTAGCGCGCGGGCAGGGTCGTCCGTTGGATTTGGGCAAAGACTTCGAGCAATCAGCGGTGTGCACCGAGATCATTCCAATCGGGGCTCTTGGTGTGCTTGGCACCGGTTCCATTAATCTGCAGGTCAATGGCCAGACCAAACAGCACGCTGACTTGATCCAACTCATCTGGAATATTCCCGAACTGCTGGCTGCCTTGCCCCAGTTTTATCACTTGCAGCCTGGCGATCTGATCTATACCGGCTCGCCCGAAGGTGTGGGTGCGGTGCAGTCGGGCGATGTCATCACCTGCCACATCGACCATCCGCCCATCCCGCAGCATCAACCCACGCCGTGATGACTGGGTCATACGTGTGCCCAAAGTCCCGTCACATGACCCAGTCACCATGCCTCAAGCGCGTGTGAAATGACAGAAGGGCAGATTGAGTGTGCAGATTTGAGCTTGCAATTCTGCGGACCGCGCAAAGGCCATTTCGGCATTTGTTTGTGACCGGATTGACGGCACCAGAAATTGCATTAAAACAGTCTGCATCGCCCGTTGAGCATGCGAAACCAGCTATCAAAATTGATGCAATTTCTCCAAAAAAAGCATCCCTATAGTCAATTCTGTCTGATCGTCAATCGTGTTTTGGCTTGCGTCCTTACTGTCACTTGGCTTTTTACCAACGTTGAATTTTGACGCTCCGCTTTGGTGCAGGAGGATGAGTTCAAAGGCTGATTGCTGACTTTCGCCTGAACTGTGTAAAACCTAATGGAATGAGAAAAGCAGCCCTTCGATTTGGCGGGAAGCAGTCGCTCAGAGGACGGACGACAAATGGCTAACCACATCAGCGAAGGGCGACGAAGCAATGCCCCGTCAGTCCCGTTGAAAAATGGTAGTTGGTTATTTCCGCATCCCCTAGGCGTCAGCCAGTTCTATTGAAGCTTGCGAAGCTTGGCGGTCACCGGGACGTAGTAGTTGGCATCCACCATAAATAGGCTCTTGCCGTCGGTGGTGATGCCGCGCAAGTCGAGCAGGGCATTCGGCAGTCCAGCCATGTCTGTGTCTTTTATTCCGAATGCTCCCGACACGACCCCTGTTGCAATCACGATTTTGCGAAGGGCTCTTGTGTTGTCCTGCACGTACAAGCTGGTGCCATCGGTCGTAATGCCCTGCGGGTTCGAGAACTTGGCTGCCGCTCCCGTACCGTCAACAAGACCCGATACATTGATGGACCCTGCTAACGTAGTCACCGCACCGGAAGCGATCACGATCTTGCTGATGATCTGGTTGGTTTGGGTCGTGTACAGGTTGAGGCCGTCGGTGGTGATGTATTTGAGCTGGGTCAGCGACGCGGTCTGTGTGGAGCTGGCCAGGGTGGTCATTACACCCGTGGCGATCACGATCTTACGGATCTTGCTGCCACTGGTGTCTATCACATACAGGTTGGTGCCATCGGTGGTAATGCTCTCGGGATAACTGAGGTTTACCGCTGTGCCGCTGCCATCGGAAAGAGCCATCGTGGTGACCACGCCCGTTGCGATGACGACTTTGCGGATGAGGTAGTTGGAATCGGTCACATACAGGTTGGTGCCATCGGTGGTAAGGCCCTGGGGATAAGTAAAACTTGCTCCCGCACCGGTGCCGTCGGTGGAGCCAGAGGTCGCAGAACCCGCCAGCGTGGTCACAATGCCAGTGGCGATCTCGATTTTGCGAATTCTGGTTGCTTCAGCCAGGTATACGTTGAGACCGTCGCTGGTGAGGCCAATTCTGGTGCTGCCGGCCACCATATTGAATGAAGCTAGGACACCCGTTCCATTGGTGGAAGTGTTGGCACCAGACCCTGCGAGCGTGGAAAGCCCAGAATATTGGGTGGCACCGGCAAAGGCTGCTGCTGCGGCATATTTGACTGGATCGCTGGCGTAGATTGCGGCATAAGGATGCGGCTCAGTCAACAGCGTGAGTGCCACCCCTTGCCGTCCCCCACCCATTTGCGTGCCAACTGCCGTATTGCCGCCGTCACCGGATGCGGTCACAACAAAGGTGCCGACCGTGATCGCGCCGGTTCCGTCGCCATTCGAAATGGTGATCGTCGTGTTGCCCGCAGTTAGACTGGATGGAACAGTCGCTGTGATGGTCTGATTGTTGACCCAAGCAGCGCTCGTTGCCGTGGTGCCAAACTTCACCAGTGGTGCGATGAAATTGCCCAGAAAAGTTCCGCTGATGGTCACGGTACTGCCGATGCCAGCCACCTCTGTAGCTGGACTAAAACCGGAAACGACGGGTGCAATGCTGCTGGTACTGGCCCCGATTCTGCGTACAAGATTATTATTGCCGTCCATCACGTACAGGCTGGTGCCGTCGGTGGTGATGCC
>CAIYNH010000869.1 GCA_903927495.1 uncultured beta proteobacterium | reverse complement strand
CTGTGATTGCACTAGAGGCCAAAATGACTCGGAAAATACGCCCATGACAGGAAGCACACCACGCTGCATCGCAGCTCGGCCAAGATGATCACCTTCGGCCCAGAATCGTCCTTGTTTGCGGTACTCGGTATTGCCATGAGCCAAGCGCCGCAGGTCTTTCAGCAAGGCGTTATTGGCAGACGTGATCAACACCGGCGCAGTCATGCCCGACTCCCCAACGGCGCGGCAAAACAACCCGATCGGCAAGTGCTCATGCTTGGATATGTTCCAGCACCGCAGTCACTGGGGCAAAGGTCTTGCGGTGCTCAGGGCAAGCACCGTACTGCAACAAGGACGCCAGGTGCTGGGCAGTGCCGTAGCCTTTGTGCTTGGCAAAGCCGTACTGGGGAAATTGCCCGTCGTACTCGAGACACCAGCGATCGCGTGTGACTTTGGCCAATATCGACGCCGCCGAGATCGCAGCTACCAAGGAGTCGCCTTTGACAATGGCCTGCGCGCGCATCGGCAACAGCGGCAGTCGATTGCCATCGACCAGCACCAGTTTGGGGCTCAGGCGCAAACCCTCAACGGCTCGGCGCATGGCCAGGAGTGTGGCTTGCAAGATGTTGAGTTCTTCGATCTCTTGCACACTGGCTTGCGCCACTGCACAGCATAAGGATTTGGCGCGAATCTCATCAAAAAGCCTTTCGCGCCGCAGTGCCGTCAATTTTTTCGAATCTGCGAGTCCAAGAATTGGCTTCATGTCGTCCAAAATGACCGCAGCTGCCATCACCGGGCCGGCCAGTGGACCACGCCCTGCCTCATCCACTCCGGCAATCAATCCTGTAATACCCCATTGCAACCCGTGTTGCTGCATAGAGATAAGTGGGCAGGACACCAGACGGCCTGACTTGCGAGGCGTGGTCGCAGCCGTGGGGACATCGTCAAGCAGGTCAACTTTGGAGAATTTGTGCGATGGCATGGGCTGCAAGTTGTGGAGTATCCCGCTGCAATTGCGTGTGCAGCGCCGTGAAGCGTTGTTCGAGGGCTCGTATTCTCTCAGGCTGGATCTGCCTGGCATCCAGCCAGCTTAAAACTTCCCGTGCCAGGGCCTGCGGGGATGCGGCATCTTGAAGAAGTTCAGGCACTACAAAGTCTCGACACAAAATATTGGGTAAACCCACCCAAGGCTGAAGTTTTTTGCGCCGCATGATCTGCCACGACAACCAGCCCATGCGGTAGGCTATGACCATGGGGCGCTTGAACAGGGCCGCCTCCAGTGTCGCCGTGCCACTGGCGATCAGCGTCACATCACAAGCCGCCAGAGCCGTGTGGGATTGACCGTCAACTATCTGCAAGTACCCGGTCATGCCACTGGCGCGAGCTGCCAATTCAATTTGGAGTTTTAAAAAAGGTACTGCAGGCACTACAAATTTGATAGTGGACTGTGCTTTCTGCATAAGCACTGCAGCCTGAAAAAATACCAAAGCCAGATGTTTGACTTCGGACTCACGGCTGCCCGGCAAAATAGCCACCACGGTATCCTGGGCAGTCAAACCCAGCAGCGCTCGCGCCTTGGCTTTGTCGGGTGCCATGGCAATGACATTGGCTAACGGATGCCCCACGTAGGTTGCAGCTATCCCGTGTTGAGCCAGCAACGCGGGTTCGAATGGAAAAATACACAATACATGGTCGACGCTGCGTTTGATTTTTTCCAGCCGCTTTGGCCGCCAAGCCCAAACCGAAGGGCAAACAAAATGCACAGTCTTGATGCCTCGGGCCTTCAGGTCAGCTTCCAGATCGAGATTGAAATCAGGTGCATCAACACCTATGAACATCGCTGGAGGCGCTTGCAGCAAGCGATCTTTGAGCAATCGGCGGATGCCAACGATTTCACGGTATCGCCGCAGCACTTCCCAGCCGAAACCATGAACCGAGAGTTTGTCGTGCGCCCACCAGGCCTGAAAACCGCGCCGCACCATCTGCGGGCCACCGATACCTGCTGTATGCAAGTCAGGCCAACTCACCTTGAGCCCATCCAACAGCAAGCCGGCCAACAAGTCGCCGGAGGTTTCACCTGCAACCAGAGCTATTTGCATCTATAAAACCAGTTATTGATTCGACAGTGCCAAGAAAAATGGGCTATTTGTAATTTCTGCATTCCTTGTC
This sequence comes from uncultured beta proteobacterium, assembly GCA_903927495.1. Classification (GTDB taxonomy): domain Bacteria; phylum Pseudomonadota; class Gammaproteobacteria; order Burkholderiales; family Burkholderiaceae_C; genus Rhodoferax. The sequence continues at coordinate 5,406 of CAIYNH010000869.1, read as the reverse complement.
TGCGCTTTCACACTATCAAACTAAGAATGTTTGCCATGGGGTCAAGTCAGTCACGTTAGCGGACAATTCCGCGCTGCGGCGAGACTTGCTCTAAAAATGAGAGCATCATATGCACGTCTGCAGACGATTCCAGGGAATTATTATCCAATTCTTTGATGCGCTCGCAAGCTCCCTGAAGGGTCAGATCATCGCGGTACAGGGCTTTCTGCATGGCTTTCACGGCACTGATCCGCTCAGGCGAAAAACCGCGACGACGCAAGCCTTCATAGTTCATGGAGCGCGCTGCCGCTGGCTGCCCCTGGCACATGACGAACGGTGGCAAGTCGGCAAACAGCAGCGTGCACATTGCTGTCATGCTGTGGGCACCAATCCTGACAAACTGGTGAACCACAGTAAAGCCACCCAAAATAGCCCAGTCGCCCACATGTACGTGTCCCGCCAACTGAGAGTTATTGGCAAAAATAGTCTGGTTTCCGACCTGGCAATCATGCGCCAGGTGCACATAGGCCATCAGCCAGTTGTCGTCACCAACCCGGGTGACACCCACATCACCGGGCGAGCCGATGTTGAAGGTACAAAACTCGCGAATGGTGTTGCGGTTGCCAATGACCAACTCACAGGGCTCGCCTGCGTACTTTTTGTCTTGCGGTATGGCACCCAGCGAAGAAAACTGAAATATCCGGTTGTCTTGCCCGATGCTGGTGTGGCCCTCGATCACACAATGCGGACCGACCGTGGTCCCCGCGCCAATTTTGACATGCGGGCCTATGATGCTGTAGGGTCCGACGCTAACGCTGCTGTCAAGCTCAGCAGCGGCATCAACAATGGCGGTGGTATGAATGGCGGTCAAGTGTGCACCTTCAGGAAATTTTCCGAATGGCACAAGTCAACTCGGCCTCAACTGCCAGCACACCATCGACTGTCGCATCGGCTTTGAATTTAAAAATTCCGGACTTCATACGCAGCAATTCGACGTTCAGAATCAACTGATCACCTGGCTCCACCGGGCGTTTGAAGCGCACACCGTCCATCCCGGCAAAGTAATACACCGTGTCATCAGAGGGGCCTGAGTCAAGCGCATCAAAAGCCAATAGCGCAGCTGCCTGAGCCAGTGCTTCCAGCATCAAGACCCCCGGCATCACCGGGCGATATGGAAAATGGCCCTGAAAAAATGGCTCATTGATGGTCACATTTTTTAACGCCTTGATGGTTTTGCCTCGGCTGATCTCGAGTACCCGATCGACCAGCAAAAATGGATAACGGTGCGGCAGCTTGGTGAGAATTTTGTGAATATCCATGCGGCGAGATCCTTCTATTTTTAGTGATTGAAAGTTTTAAGCTGTGATTCCAGGGCTCGGATGCGATCCCGCAAACTGGCAAGCTGTTTCAGTGAAGCCGCGTTCTTTTCCCAGGCTGCGTTTTCGTCTATCGGAAACATGCCGGTGTAATGGCCGGGCCTGTGAATAGAGCGCGTCACCACTGTCGCAGCAGAGATATTGACCCCATCAGCCAACGTCAGATGACCCAGCACAATCGCACCACCTCCCAGCGTGCAATGTGCGCCAATAGTGGCGCTGCCTGCAACCCCGACACAGCCCGCCATGGCCGTGTGCTGGCCCACGCGAACGTTGTGGCCAATCTGGATCAGGTTGTCGAGCTTGACACCATTCTCAATCACGGTGTTCTGCAGCGCACCCCGGTCAATGCAGGTATTCGCGCCAATTTCCACATCATCGCCAATGTCCACAGCACCAAGTTGCTCGATTTTTTCCCATGCGCCCTCGTTAGGCGCAAAGCCAAAACCATCAGCCCCAATCACGACACCAGAATGAATGATGCAACGCGCACCAATCCGGCAGTCCTCACCTACGGTAACTCGGGATTTGAGCTCGGTATGCGCACCAATCACGGCACCACGCTCAAGCACGCACAAAGCACCAATGCGCGCAGTCGAATGCACCACGGCCTCAGCATCGATGACAGCGCTGGGGTGTATGAGTGCTCGCGCCGGTCTGTGCAGACTCTGTTTCCAGACTTGTGTGGCACGCGCGAAATACAGATACGGTTGCTCAGTCACAATACAGGAACCCCGTGCCATGGCAGCCTCTTCAAACTGAGGACTGACAATGATGCATCCAGCCTTGGATGAGGCCAACTGACTCTGGTATTTTGGGTGGCTTAAAAAGCTCAAATGTTGACTTTGAGCACATTCCAAAGAACACAAACCCTCGATGACAAGCTCGGCATTACCGCGCAGTTCTCCGCCGAGGGTCTCAACAATTGAACCTAAACGCAGCGCCACACCCTCAAGCCTTGAACCGGATTATTTGACAGAAGCGGCATTCAGCGCTTTCAGAACCTTATCGGTAATATCATGTTTGGGGTTGACATAAACGGCATCCTGAAAAACAAAATCGTATTTTTCAGCCACAGCCACGTCTTTAATGACCTTGTTGGCACGCTGAATCACCAATTGCAACTCTTCATTCTTGCGCGCGTTCAGATCTTCCTGAAACTCGCGGCGTTTTCTTTGAAAATCGCGGTCTTGTTCGACCAATTGTTTTTGCCGCGACTGGCGCTGGGTTTCGGGCAAAGTTGGCGCGTCACGTTCAAACTTGTCAGCTGCGGTCTTGATCGTGGAGCCCAAATCAACCAGTTCCTTTTCACGCTTGGAAAACTCCTGCTCAAGTTTGGTTTGCGCTGTTTTCGCGGTATTGGCTTCCTTCAGGATCCGGTCTGTACTCACAAAACCGATATGGGTTTCCTGGGCATTGGCCGACAACAAGAAACTACAAACCACCAACGCGCCGATCTGATGTAAAAAATGATTCATTAGAAACTTGTCCCGATTTGAAATTGCATGGATTGAATTCTATCGCTATCAAACTTGCGCAATGGTTTGGCAAAAGCCAGCCGCAAGGGACCCACAGGTGAAATCCAGCTGATACCAACGCCTGTGGAAGACCGCAGGCTGGCGGCATCGACGTTGATGGCTAATCCGCCATCATCGCCACCAATCATGCCTATATCAAAGAACCCATACAAACGCAATGTCCGGTCATTGCCAGCGCCAGGAAATGGTGTCAACACTTCGACGTTGGCATTAAACTTACGCGAGCCACCCAAAACCGAGCCACTCAGGTCTTGTGGTCCCAAGCTGCCTTGTTGAAAGCCTCGCACCGAGCCCAGACCGCCACCATAGAAATTCTTGAATACCGGATATGACCGTCCACCGGAAGCCTGGCCCCAACCAGCTTCTGCGTTAAATGCCGCAGTGTATTTTTTGCTCAGCGGAACATACTGCTGATATTGGTAAACAGCTCGTAAATACCTGGAATCTCCAGCAAACGACCACTCGGCATTGGCGCGCTGAAGTCGACCACTAGTCGGTGCCAGTGCGCTGTCCCGGTTATCCCGGGCCCAACCCGCAGTGAACGGCACCGATGAACTTGAATACCCGAATTCATTGGCGTAGATCATGTAGGTTGTCGGCAACAGAGTGCCGGGAACAATTGTGGTCTCTTCGATGCCAGCACCAAAAAATACCGTATCAGTTTCCGTAAATGGCACGCCGAAACGCAAACTGCCCCCGGTCGTAATCAACTGGTAGTAACTTTGATCCTGGTACGGACTGCTGGTCTTGTGGTAGAGATCGATGGTCCTGGATACGCCATCGGCAGTGAAATAAGGGTCTGTGGTGTTGAGCACAATCACCCGGTTGATCTTGCTGGTATTGACCTGAATGCCCAAGGAATTTCCTGAGCCCAAGGCGTTGTCCTGTTTCAGACCGAAGGACAAGCCCAATCCGTCGCCGCTTGAGTATCCCGCCCCAAGGGTCAAACTTCCGGTCGGTTTTTCGGTCACATTGATGGTCAAGTCAACCTGATCGGGTGAACCTGGGACCTCCTGGGTTTCAATCGAGACCTCTCCAAAATAGCCCAACCGGTCAACACGATCACGTGACAGTCGGATTTTGTCGCCGTCGTACCATGATGACTCCAGTTGACGAAACTCCCGGCGCACCACCACGTCACGGGTTCGGGTGTTTCCGGCTATATTGATTTTTCGAACATATGCGCGCCTGGAAGGATTGGCTTGCAACACCAATGCCACCCGATTGTTAACCCGGTCAATTTCCGGCTTGGCTTCGATACGCGCAAATGCATAGCCAAAGTTGCCAAAATAATCGGTAAAAGCCTTGGTGGTTTTGGTCACGTCATCGCCGTTGTAGGCCTGACCTGGTCGAATGCTCACCAGGGCCTTGAACTCATCGTCTTTGTCCAAGTAATTGCCCGCAAGCTTGACGCTGCTGACCACAAAGCGCTCGCCTTCAGTGACATTGATGGTGATACCAATGTCTGTCTTGTTCGGCAGAATAGCAACCTGAGTGGATTCAATTTTGAATTCAAGAAAACCACGCGTCAAATAGTAAGAGCGAAGTGTTTCGATGTCGGCGTTGAGCTTGGCACGTGAGTAACGATTCGACTTGGTGTACCAACTCAGCCACCCCCCCGTATCCAAGTCGAACAAACCGCGCAAGGTAGACTCGTCAAATACCTTGTTACCGACAATACGGATATCGCTAATTTTTGCTGGTTCACCTTCGGACACTGTAAAAGTCAGATTCACCCGGTTGCGCTCAATCGGTGTCACAGTAGAAACCACCTGCGCAGCGTAGAGACTGCGGTTGATGTATTGCCGCTTGAGCTCCTGCTCCGCGCGATCCAACTGGGCCTTATCAAAAGGTCGTCCATCGGCCAGACCAACATCACGCAGCGCCTTGACTAAAACGTCTTTATCAAACTCCTTGGTTCCCACGAACTCGACATTGGCTACGGTCGGGCGTTCTTCCACCACAATGACCAGCACATCACCATTGACATCAATGCGAACGTCTTTGAACAAACCCAAACCAAACAGGGAGCGAATCGCCGCTGAACCTTTGTCGTCGTTGTAGGTATCACCCACCCGCAAGGGCAGGGACACAAAAACCGTACCTGGCTCAACACGTTGCAAGCCCTCAATCCGGATATCACGGACCGTAAACGGATTGACTGCCCAGGCCGATTGGGCGGCAAACATCAAGACAGTCAACGCTGAAAGCGTTCGCAAACAAAAACGATTAAATTGCATTTTTAAAATAAATAAACTGAAGCAGTATCGGATGACACTGCATCCATTAACCTAACAAGCGAGTGATGTCGTTAAAAAGAGCGATCAACATCAAGACCATCAGAATGGCAACACCACCTTGCTGCAGTCCCTCCATCCATCGGACAGAAACGGGTTTTCCAGTCGCGCCCTCCCAAAGATAATACATCAGGTGACCCCCATCAAGGACTGGCAACGGGAGCAAATTCAAAATACCAAGACTGACGCTGATCAAGCCCAAAAAAATCAGATATT
>CAIYNH010000868.1 GCA_903927495.1 uncultured beta proteobacterium | reverse complement strand
ATCGAGCACCCTTGAGGCAGATGATCCTGACGGTACCGCTGAACTCGGTCCGCAGGCGGAGCTTCGTACACTGATGTTTAACGCAGAACACCATGGTATGCGACTTGATCGGGCCTTGGTAGAGTTGGTGCCGGAATTTTCACGCAATTATTTGCAACAGTTAATTGATCTGGGAGGGGTATGTGTTAATGGCGTGGTGGTCAGCAAGGCCTCTCTCAAGATCAAAGCATCTGATCAAGGAAGCATTGAACTGCGTCCAACGCCACAAAGTCAGGCCTTCAAGGCAGAACAGATGGCGCTGGACATGGTGTATCTCGACGATCACCTGATGGTTATCAACAAGTCCGCCGGGTTGGTGGTGCACCCAGCTCCTGGGAACTGGAGTGGTACCCTCATGAATGGCCTGCTGGGTTTTGATGAGAAGGCTTTTAACCTTCCGCGCGCGGGCATTGTTCATCGGCTCGACAAAGACACCAGCGGATTGATGGTTGTGGCGCGAACCCGTTCAGTGATGGATGCGCTGGTGCGCGCTATTGCGGCGCGGGAGGTCAAACGCCAATACCTGGCTATCGCGCATGGTGCCTGGCAGGGTGCCGGGAAATGCGAGATCAATGCCCCCATAGGCCGTGATCCAGGCAACCGACAACGCATGGCCGTGGTTGATCTCGTCAGAGTCCCTGGAAAATTAGCCAGAACGGACATCGAGCATCTGGTGAGTTGCAATCAAGGCTGTCTGGTACGGTGCACCTTGCATACCGGCAGAACGCATCAAATTCGTGTGCATATGGCGAGCATTTCACACCCATTGATAGGGGACATTGTTTACGGTGGTGCTCTGGCAGCGGGTATGTGCAGACAAGCACTGCATGCCTATCGACTGGCGTTTGTGCACCCTGTGACGATGCAGTCGCTTTCATTTAGTGCGAATTTGCCGTCGGATTTGCATCAGGCTCTGGCGAACTGGGGTCTCACGTACAATCAGAATGATCTCTGATCTGCTTTTCAGCAGGATATCGCAGGCCCTACCGATTGATTCTTCGGGTTGTTGCCCTTAACTCACATTTTTTTATCTTACATCCGCAGGGTGTTTTTTTTTGGACCAGGTGAACCATGAATACGCCGGATGCCAAGCGCATCCTAGAAACAGCATTGATTTGCGCGCAGCAGCCTTTGCCAATGCGTGAAATGCGGACGCTGTTGGGCGAGGGGTCAGGCGCAGATGCGATCGGACAGATGTTGACAGCATTACAGGATGAGTGGCGTGACCGTGGTGTTGAGTTGGTAGCGGTTGCCAGTGGTTGGCGCTTCCAAAGCCGTCCTGAAATGCGGACATATTTGGATCGACTCTACCCAGAAAGGCCGCCACGCTACGCCAGGGCTACGCTTGAGACGCTGGCGATCATTGCCTACAGACAGCCTGTGACGCGGGGCGATATCGAGGATATTCGTGGTGTGATGGTTAATTCGCTGACGATCAGGCAATTGGAAGATCGGGGCTGGATCGAAGTTATTGGGCACCGTGACAGCGCTGGCCGTCCCGCATTGTTTGCCACGACACGGCATTTTTTGGATGATATGGGTCTGGCTTCGTTGGATCAATTGCCATTGCTGGAGTCCTCAAAGGCCTCGCTTGAAGTATTGACGGGGCAGGTTATGGGTGATGTCGGCACCTCTCACGGGGTGCCGGCGATGCCTGAATTTAACTGGTCTGGTGACCAAGCAAACCATCTTGAGATGGGACAAATTTCCGCACTGTGAACACAAGAATGAACATAAAAAACGCTCAGCTGTTGGCATCTCAATCTGAAGCCATTCGCTTTGAAGATGTTGTCTCGGGTCAATTTGATTCTGAGGAAGCCCAGACTACAGAGTCTTTGAAAAGGGTATTGGCGCCGCTGCCTGAGTCTCCAAAGTTGCATAAAGTACTGGCGCAGGCCGGCATGGGGTCGCGTCTGGAAATGGAGCAACTCATCATGGAAGGGCGAATCACAGTCAATAACGAACCGGCACATATTGGGCAACGCATCCAATTTGGCGACCATGTCAAGGTTAATGGCAAACCTATCAGGTTCAGGATTGCGCCGCCGCCAGCGCGTGTGATTGCTTATCACAAACCTGCGGGGGAAGTGGTGACCAATGATGACCCACAAAATCGCCCGACAGTATTTCGAAAACTACCCAAGTTGTTTCAGGGTAAGTGGCAGTCCGTTGGCCGACTGGATTTGAATACCGAGGGCTTACTGCTGTTTACCAGTTCAGGTGAATTGGCCAACAATTTGATGCATCCCCGATTCGGACTCGAGAGGGAATATGCAGTGCGGGTATTGGGGGCGCTCAACCAGGATGAAAAACACCGATTACTAGCCGGTGTAAAGCTTGACGATGGCTTAGCTCAATTCGGCTCCATTGAAGACGGAGGTGGCGAGGGTTCCAATTGCTGGTATCGGGTGACTATTTCTGAAGGCCGTAACCGGGAAGTTCGACGCATGTTTGAGGCGGTCGGACATGCGGTGAGTCGGTTGATTCGAATACGTTATGGTTCCATGGTGCTGCCTCGGGGGCTTAAGCGAGGCGCTTGGGTTGAACTCGATGCCGCTGACATCAAGTTGTTAACACAAGTTGTCAATGGCTTGGCTGGTCGCGTCCCGGCGGATATGGACACCAATGGTTCTCAAGATGGCTTGCGGCGGGCGCGTCCCCCCCTGCGAAATCGACGCCCGGGCAGCGTTTCGGGTTCAGGCAAGGCCGGCCCTTCAGGTGACAAGGCACCTACGAAGCAGCCCGACCCCATGAAAACTGCGCTCGGTTACATTGGTGCTGACAGTTTTGTGCGCCAAAGGCAGGACCAAGGGAGTAGACGGGGAGGTGGGGCGAGCGGTTCAGGATCTCGGGGTCCAGGGCGCTCCCGTTAACTCATGTAGCCGATCTGAACACAGCCTCAAAAGAAATATTAGCTTCTTCAGGTTAAGATCAAAGGCTTTGACCGATTGGTCAAAAGATTCATTTATTGCTTAGGAAAACATATGACTATCGAACGCACACTTTCTATCATCAAACCTGATGCTGTAGCCAAGAATGTGATTGGGCAGATTTACGCCCGTTTTGAAGCAGCTGGTCTGAAAATAGTGGCTGCCAAATTGGTGCATCTTTCCCGACTGGAAGCGGAGGCTTTTTACGCAGTGCACAAGGAGCGTCCTTTCTTCAAGGATTTGGTTGATTTCATGATTTCTGGCCCAGTCATGATTCAGGCCTTGGAAGGTGATAGCGCCATTCTTAAAAATCGCGAATTGATGGGCGCTACTGATCCCAAAAAGGCAGCTTCTGGAACCATTCGTGCTGAT
>CAIYNH010000867.1 GCA_903927495.1 uncultured beta proteobacterium | reverse complement strand
CTTCATAGCGCTTGAGCCAGGCTTCTAGCCACACCAAGGCATCCAGGTCCAGGTGGTTGGTGGGCTCGTCGAGCAGCAGCAGGTCGCTTGGGCACATCAGCGCCCGGGCCAGTTGCAAACGCATGCGCCAACCACCCGAGAAACTGTTGACCGGGTTGTCAAGTTCAGTAGTTTTGAAACCCAGGCCTTGAATGAGTGCCTGGGCGCGCGAAGCTGCATCGTGCGCACCAGCGTCCTGCAGCACCATGTAGGCATGGGCCATGCGGTCATAGTCGTCGGTGGCCTCAGCGGCGGTAACTTCTTGTTGGGCCGCTAGCAAGGTGACATCGCCATCGACCACAAAGTTGGTGGCGGATTGGTCGGTCTCGGGCATGTCCTGCGCCACCTGACCCATGCGCCATTGGGTAGGAATGTAATACTCACCGCCATCCTCATGCAGGTTACCGTTAAACAAGGCAAACAGCGACGATTTGCCAGCGCCGTTACGCCCCACCAGGCCAACCTTTTCGCCGGGATTGAGGGTAACGCTGGCTGCGTCGAGTAAGACTTTGGCGCCGCGGCGCAGGGTGACGTTTTTAAGAGTGATCACAGGTTTTATGAGTAGGTAGCAAAAGTAAAAGTGAAAACTGGTTTGGTGTCAGCTTTGGCAACTTGCCCAAATAGATTTGGCCCGGCAAGAGCAGTTCCATAGGTTTCGGGCATGCGGTAACGGATTTTTTTATAGGGGTGAATTTAATCGGACTGAGCTGAGGTGCGCGCCAAACTGCTAGCCGCAAGCTTTGTGAGTGCGTCACGCGTGATCAGCAGCACCTGATCGTCACCGGCGCTGGTGGCCAGCCAGAACACTTCGAGCGTCGGAAAGGCGGCTTCAAAGTGGACCCGCTCATGGCCAATTTCAAGCACCAAAATGGCTTGCTCGCGCATACAGGCCAACGCACCGTGCAGCAACACACGGATGAAGTCCATGCCGTCGCTGCCACCCGAGCGGTTGCCATCAAGTGCAAGCGTAGGTTCAGCCAGAAATTCGGGAGGCAGACCGGCCATGCTCTGGGCGTTGACATAAGGTGGGTTGCAAAGGATCAGATCGAAGCGTGTCCCGTTTTGTGGCAGACCGTCACACTCACGCAAGCTGATGCGCTGATGCAGACCATGCCGTTCGACGTTGATACGGGCCACTTCTAACGCCTCCGGGCTGATGTCGGTGGCCTGCACAAACACATCCGGGTAGACCATAGCGGCGAAAATAGCTAGACTGCCATTGCCGGTGCACAAATCGAGCACGCGGTGGGTCGACTCACCCAGCCAGTAATCCAGGCTGCCTTCAACCAGCACTTCGGCAATCAAGGAGCGGGGCACGATGGCGCGCTCATCAACATAAAACGCCACGCCTTGCAGCCAGGCCTCACGCGTCAGGTAGGCAGCCGGTTTTCGGCTGCTGATGCGTGATATTAAAAGAGTAGCTATCTTCTCTTTCTCAGTGGGCGTTACAAGCCGATTTAGCTGCTCAAAGTGAAGACCAATTGACAACTCTGGCTTAAATTCTGGCGAGGCGTTCAGGGGCGTATCCAGGGGCAAACCCAACTGCCAAAGCACCAACCAGGCGGCCTCGTCAAAGGCGTTGCTGGTGCCATGGCCAAAAGCCACGCCAGCGTCGCTCAGTTGCTGCGCTGCTTCGGTAACACAATCCAGCAGGGAAATGTCGGTAGTCTGAGTG